>JACJXQ010000009.1 GCA_020636495.1 Chitinophagales bacterium
ATGCCAATAAATTTAGTGTTTTTTAGAGACTATTTACAGTATTTATTAGAACTATTTTCATTGCCGACTCAGTTGTTTCGATATCCTATAGAGATAAAAACGTAAAGCCGTTACAGTAACGGCTTTCATATTTTTGTGAACTGGAAAGTACTTGAACCGTGTTCTTAAACTATTAACACTTTCACCCAAAAACACTGTCTGACAAAAGTGAGGTCAACAGACCTCACTTTTATTTATCATATTATTATTCTTTAGTGATAATCAATAACTTAATTCAATGTCAATAATTCGAGATATAGTTACAAATCATAAAGTTATTTTGACATATAAAATATTATATATTCTACTCCTTGCTTTTTGAACTTCGCATATATTTCTCGCACTATAAGTCGCACTAAAGGTCATAAAAAGGCTTACCTACACTAAAAATTGTGTGTTTCTTTCCTGCATTACTTTTCGTTGAGTCATATGCCCTGAAATGCTTTATTGGCAATGTATACAGCTTCCAAAAATTGGCTCAAATGGCCTTTAAATAAGCTTTCGAATGCCAGCTCATAATCAGGGGGTCCTAGGTTCAAGTCCTAGTGGGACCACAGAAAAAAGGCTTCGAGTTTCGAAGCCTTTTTTTGATACTTCCTCTCATTTTGTTTCGCCTTGATCTTTTCATAGCTTCGTAATTACACTTCAGTATTGTTCACTTTCTAAAACTGATGTTGTTATGTTCATAGGTCACTTTGGCATTGGACTCGCCGCAAAAAAAATCGCACCTAAAGTCTCTTTAGGAACTTTATTCGTAGCCGCACAATTTCTGGATCTGCTTTGGCCAGTATTGGTACTATTGGGGTACGAGCACTTTTCTATTGAGCCGGGTATTACTAAAATGAATCCGTTACACTTTACGGATTATCCGATATCCCATAGCCTGTTAATGGCATGTGTATGGGCATTAGCTGTAGGCATTGTGCACTTTATTATCAAACGTAATAAAGGAGCTGCATTAGTGCTTGCCTTATGCGTTATTTCTCATTGGATACTCGATTTGATAGTGCACATACCAGACCTGCCATTATACCCCGGCGGCCCCCTTGTAGGCATGGGGCTCTGGAATATACCTGCTGCAACAATTATTGTCGAACTTTTGATCTTTTTCGCAGGCATAGCATCGTACTTACAAATCACTACTGCTAAAAACAAATCGGGCAAATATGGTTTCTGGGGATTGGTGCTATTTTTACTACTGATACAGTCGGGCAACATCTTTGGTCCGCCGCCCGCTAATGCTAATTCCGTGGCATGGGGTGCAATGTCGCAGTGGATACTTGTACTCTGGGCATATTGGGTAGACTACAATCGCATTGCTAAGAATGAAACAAGCTGAGCGACATGTCAATACTCAAATGGATAAATGTGGTATTGCGAGGTTTGATGGAAGCAGGCATAATTATCGCAATAGCATACTGGGGCTATCAACTTAGCTCAGGTACACTAATCCGTACTATTTTGTGTATTGCATTACCAATACTTGTATTTGGCTTCTGGGGATGGTTCGATTTTCGTCAATTCGGTAAATATGCTGAAACACTAAGGCTGTTGCAAGAAATGGCCATTAGTCTCGGCGCTGCGTATGTATTGTATTTTTACGGCAAAATACTCCCGGGAATAATATTGGCTAGCATCTCAGTAGTACACCACATAATAATCTATTTGCTAGGCGACAAGTTATTAAAGTAAGTATTTGTTCAAAGTAAAAATACCATTATTTGCGTTGGTGACAACCACACAAACCATACACACCAAAATTAAATTTCACGAAACATCTTATCACGATAGTGCACCATTGCACGCACACCTTTATATGTCCAAATTTGCTAAATATAAACAATTATTGCATCTTCATAGAGTAAAGAGATAACAGTATGAACGTAAGTTTCACTGACAAACATGAACAATATATCGCAGCGCAGCTTGATGTTCTGAATGGATCTGTATAGGTTCTGAATGGCAGGTTTGTGCCTGTGGACACAGATGTGCATCGCAAATAAAGGCACTCTTGCGAGTGCCTTTAAGGAGTAGCAGAACGAGAAAAATTTACTGCTTGATGAATTGTTGTGTTCTCAATTGTCCTTCGTCCTTCAACACCAGGTAGTAATTACCTGCATTGAAAGCAGATACATTAATAGATGCCACGCCATTCATCATTGTGTAGCTGCCTATGTAACTACCTGCTACATTGTAGATCAACACCTCAACCGTTTTGGTTTTACCTGTATACATCACATTCAGGATACCTGTAGTCGGGTTAGGGTACAGGCTTATTGATGTTGAGATACGCTCTGTCAGCTCACTAACGGAAAGATTGTTAGGTCTTGTGTTGACATCAAATATGGCAAACGGACTAAAAGTAGTCACGTTGTTGCGAGTGAGGCATTTCTTACCACCGGATGTAGTTACCGCTTGTGGAGGTTGGGAATCCCATGTTTTTGTGTTACCATCATAATGGCTAATATAGCCCTTGGTATCATCAAAGCTATTTACTTCCATAGCAGGGTCATAACACACCTCTATATTGGCATCGCCGGTACCATTACCTGTACTAATATGTATCGTACCCGTTACAGCAGGGCGGGTGAGTGATATGTCCACATTATTGCCATCTTTTATACCATCTTCCTGGTAAATCTCATAGTTACTGCCCGTATTACTGCTCAGCTCCAATACTTTCTCTTTCTTTGTAGCAGGGTCGATCATTGTCACCTTGGTCTTTTCTCCATTTTTATGGATAATAGACAAACGTGAATCTTCGTAGAGAGATACCCCATACAGCGGGTCTGTTTCTATCAAACCTGTACTGTACCATTGGGTATAACTGTTTTGAGTAATATCTTTTCCCATGCCGACCGCGGTATTACTCACCCTAAACGTATCAAAAGCTACACTACCGTAAAGTAAAAGACCATTGCCTTTCCCGTTGGCATGATATTCTAATGAACTGGGCCAGGTAGTTGGTATTATATTCTTATTCAATATCAGATCTAAAGGTTTTGTCCTGTTATATGCAAAAACGCGATAACCGTTGGCATTGTTAAACGTTAACCCTTTGTCGCTTGCGGTAGTGTTTGTATACTGAAATATACTATTGTCGTTTATTACAGCATCTGCCTGGTCAAGCACCAGCGTACCACTAATATCTACTACCGTATTAGATTCCATGATAAGGGCGCCTGAACTGTATGTAACAGTATGCCCTGTATTAATAACTACTGTATCATCTATTACATTGGTGGGAGGCACCATACCACCTAGCCATGTACTGCTTGCTGTATAGTTACCGCTTTGCGCGCTCACAAATTTTTCTCCTCTATAGCGCATTACGGTGGCTTTATCGCTATTGCTGACATCCCGATACGCCACCACAGGATTGCCGGTACCATCCAGTGCCAATGAGGTATAAAAAGTAGCACCCGCCGAAATGCCCGCTGTACCTACGGTTACCCAACTGCTACCGTTGTACCGCATTACGGCGGCTTTGTTGCTATTGCTGCCATCCTGAAAAGCCACCACGGGGTTACCGGTACCATCCAGTGCCAATGAGGTATAAAAAGCAGCACCAGCCGAAAATCCGGCTGTACCTACGGTTACCCAACTGCTACCGTTGTAGCGCATTACGGTGACTTTATCGCTATTGCTAACATCGCTATAAGCCACCACGGGGTTGCCGGTAACATCCAGTGCCAATGAGACATAATCAACAAGACCAGCCGAAAAGCCGGCTGTACCTACCGTTACCCAGCTGGTACCGTCGTATTTCATCACTGTAGCTTTCTGGCTGTTACCCCAATCTTGATACGCCACAAAGGGGTTGCCTGTACCATCCAGTGCCAATGAGACATGCCAAGCGGAACCCACCGAAAAGACCGCTGTACCTACAGTTACCCAGCTGCTACCGTTGTACCGCATTACGGTAGCTTTATTGTTATTGCTACCATCGCTATAAGCCACCACGGGGTTGCCGGTACCATCCAGTGCCAATGAGACATAACCAGCAGGACCCGCCGAAAATCCGGCTGTACCTACGGTTACCCAACTGCTACCGTTGTACCGCATTACGGTAGCTTTTTGGCTATTGCTACCATCCCGATACGCCACCACGGGGTTGCCGGTACCATCCAGTGCCAATGAAACATAACTGGCAAAACCCGCCGAAAAGCCGGCTGTACCTACTGTTACCCAACTGCTACCGTTGTACCGCATTACTGTGGCTTTATAGCTATTGCTACCATCGCTAAAAGCCACCACGGGGTTGCCGGTACCATCCAGTGCCGATGAGTTATAAGTTGTAGCACCAACCGAAAAGCCGGCACTGCCTATTGTGTTCCACTTGGCGGCTTGTGCTGCTATGCTGGTGAGTACTGCTACCAATAAAAGGAGTAGATTCTTTTTCATAAAGATTGTTGTATTATATTCTACAATAGTTACAGCATAAATTAAATGTATCTAACTCATTTATGTTTATATAAAAGCAAGAATGTTCTGAATGAACACTTATATGTTCTGAACGGAAAGCTTGTTGCAGGGATGCATCGCAAAAACAAAGGGCACCCATTCGGGTGCCTTTGTGTAGATAACAGCGCAATAATACCTGTCTTTTACCGATCAACTATGTCTGGTATTGCCTTTTGTCGGTCTTATTATTTTTCTAATAATGTCCAGGCCTGAGCATCTTCATTATTAGGTAAAATCAGCATTACACCTGTATTAGATCCATCAAGGCAAACACCTTTAGCTCTTGGGTGAGCAGAAGCGATGCGATAAGAACTACTGTCGGCGTTTTTAGTAACTTTCCAAAGTTGGTTAGGCTCTCCTTGTCCTTTTGCATTTCTATTATCTGACCATAGCTGGACAACTGCCGGACTTTTGCCCAGGTCTATATAGCTTGCGTCTAAGTATACAACATTACCGGCCCTCGAGTCTGTTTTTTTGATGTAGTAAACATCTGCACCTTTATTTGCAAACACAAACTGCCATTTTTGGTGTTTTACTGCATCTCCATGTATATTATTATTCTGGATTACATATAGGGTAGTTCCGTTTTTACCTAAATTTTTAGAATCTGCGTCAAGTACTCTGCCCTTGTTTTCATCCGGAAATTTATACTTGTTGTTTTTAAGAACAAATTCTCTCCCGTTAAGCTCCTGGGCCATCATAGCACTAGTACTCAATAAGATACTTGCAAGCAAAATCAAACTTTTAACTTTCATTGTTATTAACTTTTTTCATAGTAGTGCCTACTCTTTACAGGATTTTCAGCTACCTCCTGTTATTATATATTGAAATGAAATGTTTTATTGTACCACCAGTCTGGCCGTGTGTTTTTGCCCGTTTGCCAGTATCTGTACCATGTACACTCCTGCCGGAAATTCACCAACAGATACGATTGTACTGCTGTCGTCTGGCATTAGATTCTCTGTATGTACTACCTGGCCTGTAAGGCTGATGATGTTTACTTGTGTAGCTTTTTTGAAGCTGATAGTGACATTGTCCTGCGCAGGGTTGGGCACTATGCTTATGTTGTTGGTGTTTTCTATGCCATTAATAGTAGCCGCCCATGCATTAGCTACGTTAGACGTAATGCTGCTATATCCCAAGCCTGACAGGCATGCAGGTGCTGTCATATCTATGCGGTAAGTTACATTACCGGTAGCAGGTACATTCATATCAGTATAGCTTGTAGTAGCTACAGTTGCCAGGCTGGTATAAACACCACCATCTACGCTGCGCATCACCATATACGATGGCGATGCTATACCCGTGTATGCATTCCACGACAGGTATGCCTCATTACCCTTACGCTGATCGAAAGACAACCTTACCGTTTCATGAACAGTACAGGAGTCTAAAGATGTTTCTGTACCACAGCTATCCATTACTGTTACTTTGTATTTATAACTCTGTGTATTAGGCGTAGCAGTAGCATCCGTATACATAGCTGCTGCCGATGCAGATACTGTGCCTACAGGCTGATAGTTACCCCCATTTTCGCGATATACACGATATGAGTCAGCATGTTGTATACCTGCAGTGTTCCATGCTATTACATTATTACCTGTGGTAGCATCGGTTAATACACCGCAAAGTTGTGCAGGAGTGGTGTTCAGGCAGTCATATTTCATCACAGTGGCTTTATTATTATTGGCTCCGTCAGCATATGCTACATAGGGTATGTCGTTTTTGTCTAAAGCCAAGCTGGTATAAGCAGCTATGCCTGCAGAAAATCCTGCAGTACCTACAGTTACCCAGGTAGTGCCGTCATATTTCATTAATGTAGCTTTACTGCTATTGCCGCCATCCTGATACGCCACGTAGGGTGTACCGCCGGCATCTATAGCAATGCTCGTATTATCTATACCTCCGGCAGAAAAACCGGCAGAACCTACCGTTACCCAGCTTGTACCAGTATATTTCATTGCAGTAGCTTTATTATTATTATTCCCATCAGAAAACACAACATAGGCTGCGCCGCTGCCATCTATTGCCAGCCTTATATTATGTGCAGCACCCGAAGAAAAACCGGCACTGCCCACTGCTGTCCAGTTGGTGCCATTGTACTTCATCACTGTAGCTTTATTACTATTAGCAAAATCTACAAATGCTACATAGGGGGTGCCATTACCATCAATGGCCAGGCTTATATCATCAATGCTACTTGCAGAAAAGCCTGCACTACCTACTGCTACCCAATTGGCACCATTATATTTCATTACTGTAGCCTTATCACTATTACTACCATCCTCATATGCAACGTATGGAGTACCATTGGCGTCTATGGCCATGTTTACGTGTTGTGCAGTTCCTGCAGAAAATCCTGCACTACCTACTATTACCCAGCCCGTACCATTGTATTTCATCACCGTAGCAAATTTAAAATTATCCCAATCCTCGAATGCCACATATGGTGTGCCGTTACCATCAATGGCAAGACTTGTATAACCAACTTCGTCAACGGTAAACCCGGCATTGCCTACTGCTATCCAATTAGTTCCATCATATTTCTGCACGGTAGCTTTATAACTGTTGCCCCCATCTGAATAAGCCAAATAGGGTGTACCATTCACGTCAAATACTAAGTTCAAGTAATGAATATTTGGTTGAGAGACCCCCGCACTACCTACTGTGCGCCATTTTTGCTGGGCATATGTAGTAAATGAGTTAGCCGCCATTAGGCTAATCGAAAGCAATAAATAAGTGTAAAGTTTTTTCATCATTTATTTTTAGTTACCGAAAGTGGCTATTAAATCAGTATCATGTTTTCTATAATGTAAATAAATGGAGTTAGATTTATTTATTATGAATCAAACAGCAAAAATGTTCTGAACGGATAGCTATATGTTCTGAATGGACAAGGAGTGAGCGCTAAATGTGGACAATAAGAATATTTTTATTTATAGTTTAGCATCCGTAAAAATCCCGGCTGTTGAACAAAGCAAGAATACTTATTGTAGAAGATGAACTGATCATTGCCATGACCTTTGCAAAATACCTGAACAGTAAAGGCTATGCTACAGAAATAGCTATCAATTATGATAAGGCTGTCGAGCAATTGCAGACATGTAACTTTGATATTGTTCTACTGGATATAAAACTAAGAGGGGTCAAGTCAGGCATTGATGTGGCAGTTTATATCAATGAGCATCATCAACTACCATTTGTATTCGTCACCTCTCATATGGATAGCGAGACCATACAGGGGGCCAAGCACACAAGGCCACGCGGTTATATCACCAAGCCAATAAATAAAGACACCTTATTCACTACATTGGAAATGATTGACCTGAACATATCCTCTAACAACGAGTACCTGGTACATAAAGAGGGGAAAGATGTTTACAGGATAAAGCAGGATGATATCCTGTACATTCAGACCAATCACGTGTATGTGTTGATTCAGGTAGCAGACAAAGAACGGCCATATCAGTTAAGGAATTCTTTACAAAACATGCTGAGCTTGCTCAACGAAAAACAATTCATACAGGTACACCGTTCTTACGCCATCAACATTAATAAAATAACAGCATATAACAGTAATGAACTTTCCATCAATGACGTTATCATACCTATCAGCAAATCTAAAAAAGATGAGGTAGTTGGCATACTATCTCAAAAACTGAACATTGAATAATATAGCCGTGAGGGGAAAAAACACGCTAGGTATCATATTAGTAGCATTGCTGCTCAAAACTACAAGCTTATACGCCCAGAAGTACAATGTAGATATGCTGCGTAAAAAAACCATCAGGTTTAATTTTGACACTGCCATCATTTATGCAGATTCATTTCTGCAACAAGCAGAACAACTTAATGGTAAAGAAGACATTGAATATTACAGTGCCTTATTTGAAAAAGCGATAGTCTACGAAAAGTTTGACAAGTTCAATAAAGCAATTTTATTGCTGATAGAGTTATCTAAAAGAAGTAAAGAGCTTCCTCCTTCACTACAGGCGATGATTCCTATAGAAACCTCATTGATATATGAAAAACTGGGCCTCTACGATAGCTGCATGATGGAGCTTGACCGTGCCAGGAATATCATAGCAAAATACAACCTCGATTCTATCAAAACATTCTACCACCTTAGAAGAGGCTCGGCTATCAGAGTTTTTGACAGGGCATACATAGCAAGGCCGAGGGTAGAAGGTGAAGCCAGGTATCATATAGATAGTGCGATATACTATGGCAACAAATATAAAAATCCATACTGGCTGAGCCATATCTACTTTGTTGATGGTGTATTGTTGGCTAGAGAAGAAGATGCACTGCCTGACAGAATAAAAAACTCATTGTACAGATCAATACACTATGCATTGATAGTTGATGATAAAAGCATCTATATGTCTGCAAGTTCGTCTCTTATAAAACTTCATTCAAGACTGGGCCGGACGGACAGTGCGCTATACATAGCCGAAAAATGTTTAGATATTGTAAGGCAACATAACGCAACTAATAAGCATGGCAGCTATATCACATCTTCTATAAGCGAATTATACGAAAATATAGGAATGCTGGACTCTGCATTAGCGTATCAAAAGCTAGCAACCCTGTATGGTATTGAGGCCGCGCTTGTACAATCTTCATTTGAAATAACTGAACTAAAAGCAGAGCACGAGAACGTCAGTCGCAAACTACTACTGGAAAGCCAACAAATAGAGCTGAAAGCAAAAAAAAGACAAGTTCAGCTTTGGATCGCTCTATCAGTCATCCTTGTAATTTTCACCATATCGCTATATGACAATAACAGGCGTACAAGACGATTGCTTAAAAAGAACCAGAAGCAAAAAGAAGAAATAGAGGCTATTAATGCAGACCTGAACGATTCATTACAAAAGCAAAATATATTGCAAAAAGAACTGCACCACAGGGTAAAGAATAACCTGCAGATAATTATCGGTTTGCTGGAATTACAGGAAGAGAAAAGCGAAGTAGTAAAGTCAATAGGGCAACAGATACATAGCATTGCCGCCGGGCACGAATTGCTCTACCAGGATGATATAAAAGGCGAATTATCCCTCAATGAGTACCTGAATGAACTACTGAGCCATTTTCCTGAAGAGAGCCAATTGGGGGCTACCATCAAAATTGACTGTAAAGAAGATATTGAAACAGGACTGGAAACACTGATACCAATCGGGCTTATTATAAATGAGCTGATAACCAACTCAATAAAATATGCCATACAGCCGGGCAAACATCTCAACATTGATATAGATGCAAAACTAAACGCAGCAAAAGACAAAATAATGATCAACTATAGGGACAATGGCCCTGGGTTCAGCAATGCAGAAGAAGGCTTTGGCTCTTTTGTTATCAATACTATGGTGATGCAATTGGAAGGCGAAATGAACGTCAACTCTGATGGTGGTGTTCATTATGCTATTGAGCTAAGTTTGTAAATAAATGCTATGATGCAAACCTGTTAACGTTATTTATTTTTTTTAAAGCACAGGAACATAACAACGACTTCCCATGTGGTCGGTCTTGTGACCGAACCACCACACCACGCTGCACATATTTTGCAATAAAAAAGTGCTAAAATATAAATTTCATAAATACGCTATATTTATGTATATTACACCTGTTAAAGTAACAAATATTACTTTATAACGACCAGCTCTTTAACATCACCGGAAACACAGTTATATATAACGCTCAACCATCATGCATAATTCACTAATAAATGCCCGAAACATAAGTATTGAATATCAACAGGTTACAAAACGAATTTTTCGCACCACCTCATTTTTCGATACCAAACGATACAGAATGACACAAAAAGGAACAACTGTTATATCGCATACCGTTTTTAGTCGATATATAACTACATTACAATAGTATTATGACAGCCCGCCAACTAACCATACGCATCCGTACCATGATCGTGGTATTTGTTATTACGCTCATGCTCAGCGGTATTACAGCATTCCCTGTGTATACCGAGCTGAAATGGCTTATAGAGCAACAGGTATTCCCGCCCCATTCGCTCATAGGCGCATGGCTGCTTAAAGTATGGCACGGTGTAGATTATATGAACACTGCCTACCCTTTCCTGTTCTATGGTTACGACTGGCTGGCATTTGCACACATAGTCATAGGCCTGGCATTCATAGGCCCATACAAAGACCCTGTGCGCAACAAATGGGTGATAGACTGGGCAATACTCGCCTGTATCTGTGTGCTACCATTGGCGGTAATAGCAGGCCCAGTACGCGATATACCCTGGTATCATATCCTTATCGATTGCTCTTTCGGTATCATTGGCATTATCCCGCTCCTCATCACCCGCAGGTGGATCAGGCAACTGGAGTCAGGAGTCGATAAATAGATTTCACAATTACATCTTTTTTATGTATATTACACCTTATAAACTATTAAAAATTCACTTATTACGACCAGTTCTTTGACATTACCGGGAAACAAGAAGTACAGCTATTGATCATCAATCAGTTGCAGGACTGATGCTCAGACGCACAGTGAATTACTTAACAAAACTTAACAACCGAACCTGGTGAACGCGTCAGGACAAATAAAAAAGCTGAGTGTAGAAACACTCAGCCCCTATAAACCTTATCACCATGAAAACTTTATAAAACTACGTCGACAATATTTTTATCACAATGACTATCATCATCTTTTCTAATTTTTATGACAACACTGCGCTTTTACTTCATTTTGTTGCATCTGCACCTTCGGGCTCAGGTAAGGTATACCCAGGTTCATGCCGCGTAGCACAAACAGGCTGCCAAAAAACAACATCACTACCGGCACAAACTTCCTGAAATGACCGGCGTGCATTAAACGTGCCCTGTCTTTTACAATGGTTAGCGCTATAAGCATCGGCGCCGTACCAAACCCAAAGGCATACATAAGCACAGCCGCATTAAGTGCAGTAGGTGCCACTACCGACGCTGACAACGCCATATACACCAGTCCGCAGGGCAACAAACCATTGAGCATACCTGTAAAGAACAAGCTCGTCATACCCGGGTGGCGCATAAAACCCGCCAGGCCTCTTTGCACAAACCCCGTCCACGGCAACCTGATAGTAAGCTTACCGGGGAAGAATGAGATGATACCTGCTATCAGTAGTGTTCCACCCAGCACAATAGATACATATTGCTGCACCTGCGGGTTAAAGATCGATTTGAACGAGAATAACAGAACACCCAAAGCGGCATATACTGTAATACGCCCAATGTGATACAATGTAATGCCCAGCCATTTCTTAAACCCGCTCAGTTGCTGAAAAGGCATGACCCATATGATAGGCCCGCACATACCTGCACAATGCAGGCTGCCCGTAAGCCCCATAAGAAATGTCATTGTAATGCCTAACGTATTCATTGTGTCCTTTTAAAACAGGTTGATATCTGACTCCTGGTAGTATTTTTTACCATCTGCATCCCAGTTCAGTTTTATCTTATACTGTGTATTCTGTAATACTGACCTTTCAACATTTACAACGGCTTGTGCATTTTCTATAGGCACGTTCTTATCCCATGCAGAGTTTTTAGCTGAATAAAATTGTATGGTGCCGTTGATAGTTTTATTATTAAACTCACCAGGGAATTCAAATGTTACAGATGTTTCGTCAGCATGTATGCTTACCGGCGCACTAAGTAAAGCCTGGTTCTTACCTGCATCCAGCACATCCTGGTAGGCTAACTCCTGCTGGTAATAATCATCAGCTACAAGATCTATCTCCTGTCGCATACTTCCTGTAACAAGTATGGCTATCAACACCACAAAGCCACCATACAATACAGCTATCCTGCCTCCCCATCCTAATTTCATTGTACTCATACTGATCTATTTTTAGTTTCCGGTAAATGGCCCCAGGAATGATGTACTGACCACGTGTATCTTTTCACCATTCTCATAAACACCAATTTTGAGTTTTGTTTTTCTATCGGTAATATTCTTTTTATCAATGTAGATGAACATGGTACCCGCTACATCACTTTCTTTTGGCACTACCAGTTTTGTTTCACCAACCAACTCTATCCTGCCTTCAAAATTTTCGGGCTTTAACTCTATCGTTTTCTCAGAGTAGGTCTTGTTCAGGAACTTATAGTTGTACAGGTTGCTGAATTGGTTGTTGGGTTGCTCCTGGTACAACTGCCCCTGTGCACGCAGTATAGATATACCTACATCGGTTCTGCTCATCAACAGGAATGCCTCTACACCCAGCAGTACCACCATAACTATGGTATATGCTTTCATCCTCCATGTAAAAGTAGTAGGCTTCTTATCGGCAATGTTAGCTTCAGATGCATAACGTATCAAACCGGTTGGCAGATTCACGGCTTCCATCATCCTGTCACAGGCGTCAATACATGCCGTACAGTTGATACACTCCAGTTGGGTACCATTACGAATATCTATACCCGTGGGGCATACATTCACACACTGGTGACAATCTATACAATCACCGATGGTACGCTCTTCATTCTTTTTGAACTTACCTCTTTGCTCACCACGCACATGATCATATGTAACAATTATAGAGTTACGGTCGAGCAACACACCCTGCATACGGCCATACGGACAAACAACTGTACATACCTGCTCTCTGAACCATGAGTACACAAGGAAGAATACAGTTGTAAAAATGAGCAATGCGATAAACCCACCCATATTCTGGCTTACAGGCTCTGATATGATAGTACGCAACTCATCAATGCCAATAATATAAGCCAGGAACGTATTAGCGATAATGAAACTTATAGCCCAGAATACGGTCCACTTCATTACCTTCTTAAATATCTTATCGCTGTTCCATGGTTTGCGTGCCAGTACTTTTTGCGCCGGACCATCTCCTTCTATCCAATACTCTACCTTACGAAAAACCATCTCCATAAAAATGGTCTGGGGACATATCCAGCCACAAAACACACGGCCGAAAACAACGGTGAACAAAGCAATGAATACGATAAATATGATCATACCCAAGCCGAATATGAAGAAATCCTGAGGCCAGAATATCTGTCCGAATAAGATAAACTTCCGTTGCAGTACGTTTATCAGGAATAGCGGATGCCCATTGTACTTAAAGAACGGCAGCGAAAAGAACACAACCAGGTACACCACACTCAACCAGGTACGGGCGTTCGTAAACTTACCCTTTGGCATATGAGGAAAAACCCAAAGCCTCTTACCTGACTTATCTACCGTCGCTACTTTATCCCTGAAGGATGAGCCCTTTACACTGTCGTTCATGTCTGCTTGTTTCATTCTGCTGCTACTTCCTTATCTGCTGGTTTATCGGCCTGTGTACTATCTGTATTATTGTTATCTTCTGCTTCTATATACAATTCTCCCTGTTTAGGTTTGGGCGCCGCTGGTGTAGTGCCTTGTAATGACCACACAAAGCTTGCCAGTTCGGCAATTTGCCTAGGTGAAAAGTCATCCTTCCAGCTCTTCATACCTTTATCTTTCCATCCGTATTTGATAGATTTGAAGATATTCTGAACTCCACCACCATGCAGCCAGTACTGGTCAGTCAGGTTGGGGCCCACCGCATTACCACCACCATCTGCGGCGTGACAGGCTATACAGTTTTTAGAAAACAGGTTCTGACCTTCAGCTATACCAGCCGCGTCAAGCATTACTACGCTGTTCTCATCTACATTGTTTGCAGATTTGGCCAGGTAAGCAGCCACTTGCTCCTCACCTCTTTTCACTTCTGCCTGGTATTCCTCTACCTGGCTTGGACCGTTGCCACCTGCATGATAATACCAAAGGTATATCACACCGATAACTATTGTAAGATAAAAGCCATACTTCCACCAGGGTGGCAAACTGTTGTCCAGTTCTTCAATACCGTCATAGTTATGATCCAGCAGAATGTCTTGTTCTTTCTCAATTTCAACAGCATTATTAAACTTATCCCAGAAAGACACTTTATGAGCCGCCTTAGGAACATACACCTCATCGATTGATTTCTGTGTAATGGCCTTTATCAGAATGTTGGTGATGAGAATCAACGTCATGATAATGAGCAATTCCAGTATTACTGTTGATATGAGCACATAGAACTCTACCACAGGCAGTCCCCCTATTGATGTTACTTTCGGCGCCGCAGCCTCTACTGCATCCTGCGCCATAGCACTGAATGACAAGGTACTTGCTGCCAGTAACAAGAGCAACGTTTTTACTGCGCCCGAATTATTGCTTCTTTCTTTACGCATCTTGTTGCGATAGGCATATCCTAATTGCACAATGGTACTACCCATCATGCCTATTACAAACAGCAGAACGATAATAAGTGTCAGCAAGCCTATCAATACAGGATTGAATGTACTGCCACCAGCAGCAGCATCTGCTCCAAACACCATAGTGGGTGACAGCGCAACGACTGCTGATAAAAGAGTGTGTTTATTGAAATATTTACGCATGACTTGTTTGTTTATCATTAGTTGATGTCGTTATCTAATGGCAGGTTTTTCACCTCGTTAATATATTTTTTATTTGCCCTGAAAGCCCATACAGTAAGCCCGGCAAAAAAGGTGAAGAATATGATCAGCGATATCATCGGATATACATCGACACCTGCTATTGTTTCTAAATAATGCCTGAATTTCATTGTATAATGTTTTTACTGTTTGGTCTTATTAATTACCTGCTGTTTTTTGCTCGAGTTTGATGTCAGTACCAATCCTCTGCAGGTAAGCGATCAAGGCTATGATCTCTTTATCACTCTTTACTTCAATCTTATCCTTCGCGAGGCTTGCCGCAATCGCATCTGCCTGTTTCATCAAGTCGGCATTAGCAATCTTGTCATAACCTTCTTCGTAAGGCACGCCAAGTGTTTGCATAGCACGTATCTTGGCAGGTGTTATCGCCGTATCTATCGTGTTTTTGAACAACCAGGGATAGTTTGGCATGATAGAACCCGGAGACATACTGGTTGGCTCATACATGTGATTGAAGTGCCAGCTGTCAGGATATTTACCACCTACACGTGCCAGGTCAGGACCAGTACGTTTACTACCCCACTGGAACGGGTGATCGTAAATGAACTCACCTGCTTTAGAGTATTCTCCATACCTAGCTACTTCACTACGGAACGGACGAACCATCTGGCTGTGACAGGTATAACAACCTTCGCGCACATATATATCACGTCCTTGTAATTCAAGCGGGGTATATGGTTTCACACTGCTTATAGTAGGCACATTTGATTTGATCATGAATGTCGGAACGATCTCTATCAAACCACCGATGGCAACTACTACCAGACTCAATACCAACATCTGTACAGGACGACGCTCTATCCACCTGTGCCAGTGTTCAGAACCGTGGTGTGCGTATGTTTTTGGCAACGGAGCAGCTTCTGCAGCTTCATCATTCAGTGCTACACCTTTACGGATGGTTTTAACCAGGTTAACGGTCATCAAAATAGCGCCCAACAGGTACAGCGTACCACCAATACCGCGCATTGCAAAGAACGGCTTCATCTGCTCAACAGTTTCCATGAACTGGTATTTCAACTGGCCAGTAGGAGTAAACTCTTTCCATGCAAGACTCTGCATAAAACCAGCCCAGTACATAGGCACTGCATAGAATACTATACCCAATGTACCTATCCAGAAGTGCCAATTGGCCCATTTTTGCGAGTATAATTCGGTACGGAAGATCTTTGGTATCAACCAGTATAATACACCAAACGTTAAGAAACCGTTCCAACCAAGCGCACCTACGTGTACGTGGGCAATTGTCCAGTCAGTAAAGTGGCTGATGGCGTTTACATTTTTGAGACTCAACATTGGGCCTTCAAATGTGGCCATACCGTATGCCGTAACAGCTACCACCAGGAACTTCAATACCACATCTTCACGCACCTTATCCCATGCACCACGCAGTGTCAGCAAACCGTTAAGCATACCACCCCATGACGGAGCGATCAACATCACTGAGAAAACTGTACCTAATGATTGTGCCCAGTCTGGCAATGCTGTATATAATAAGTGGTGAGGCCCAGCCCATATGTATATAAATATCAGTGCCCAGAAGTGGATAATTGAAAGACGATACGAGTACACCGGGCGATTGGCCGCCTTAGGCAGGAAGTAATACATCAGGCCCAGGTACGGAGTTGTAAGGAAGAACGCCACCGCGTTGTGACCATACCACCATTGCACCAAAGCATCCTGCACACCGGCATACCATGAGTATGATTTCAACCAAGAGAAAGGTATCTCCCATGAGTTAACGATATGCAGCATAGCTACCGTAACGAAAGTTGCTATATAGAACCATATTGCCACATACAGGTGTCGCTCTCTACGTTTTATTATGGTACCGAACATGTTGATACCGAACACCACCCATACCAGTGTTATCATAATATCCAGCGGCCATTCCAGCTCTGCATATTCTTTACCGGTAGTGTAACCCGCCAGCAAAGTGACAGCTGCCAGCACAATAATAAGCTGCCAGCCCCAGAAATGCAGTTTACTGAGAAAATCGTTGAACATACGGGCCTTTACCAGTCTCTGCAACGAGTAGTAAACCCCCATAAAGATACCGTTACCCACAAATGCGAATATTACAGCATTGGTGTGCACCGGGCGTACTCGGCCGAAAGTAGTTTCTGCCACGCCTAAGTTCAAAACAGGGAAAACCAGCTGAAAAGCTGCCAGCAGACCTACCGTCATACCTACTAATCCCCAAAAAATTGTAGCATATGCAAACCACTTTACGATCTTATTGTCGTAATAGAATTTGTCCAGCGCTACGTCATGACCGTGCAATGATTGTTGCGAAGCGTTACTCATGTATTCTGTCTTTAAGATTTGTTAGTTTTGGATTGTGTCGTGTCATTATCGTACAACATTCTCATAGCCGAACCTTGTTGGTCCTCGAACTGGTTGGAGCGTACACTCCATATAAAAGCAGCCAGGAAAAATATGGCTACCCCTATACTTGCCAGAACCAGTAAATACAAAGCACTCATTTGATGTAGTTTATTGATTTAATACTCAAAATTATCACCGCACTTATGGCCTTGCTATGACCTTACTCACTGCAAAACATGATTAATGTCATGTTTTTGTCAGCCTTTTTGTTGCAAACCATACCTGTATGCCATCACACTGCTGAGACCTGTTGTCAACAACACTATTGTAAGCGTACTGGCCGGCATCAAAACCGCTGCTATCATAGGGTTCATCAACCCTTTCATAGATATAGCAAGACCTATTACATTATAAATAATCGAGATAACAAATGTCAGGTTAATAATAAACCTGCCCGACCTTGCCAGCTTCATCAAGCCGGGCAATGAGTCGAATTTCTTTGCGTTAAGAATGGCATCGCAGGAAGGTGTGAAATTATTCACATCGGATGCCAGAGTAATACCTACATTACTTTGCTGTAATGCCCCGGCGTCATTCAGTCCATCACCAACCATCAGCACCTTCTTCCCTTCAGATTGCAGTCCGCTGATGTAATTGAGTTTATCTACCGGTTTTTGTTCAAATAACAAGTTGTTGCTCTGCCCGAAAAGAGCTGAGAATGAATCTTTCTGCCTGTTGTTATCCCCGGACAGCAGGGACAACGAGTAGTTATCCTTCAGCTTTGAAATAACCAAGGGGATATGTGGCCTGAGTTTAGGCTCTATCGCAAGCGCAGCATACTTCCCGTTAATGCGTATGTAACAGGCAGCCTTTTCGTTTTGCAGCTCGGCAGGACACATTGTAAACACAGCAGAACCGATCAAGACATCATACTTGTTGCTATGAGCCTCTACCCCTCTGCCTACGTGTTCTTTCCAATCTTGCAGCGGCAATGTCTGCCTTGTACCTATATGCGCAACAATAGCCCTGCTGTAAGGGTGACTGCTGGACACTGCCGTGGCATAAACCGCATCTTTTTCTTCTTCGGTCAATTCATCACCTGTCAGTATATATTCATGTCCACCATCGGTAAGAGTACCTGTTTTGTCAAATACAATATGGTCTATATACCCCAACTGCTCTATAACAAATGCATCTCGCAGAAAAAGCCCATTGTTACTCAACAACCTGAGCAGATTGCCATTCGTAAATGTTACCGCCAGCAGTAATGCACAGGGACAAGCTATTATAAGCATAGCTGTAACAGCGGGGATGAGCTTTGAAGCATCTGCTATGGCCCAATATGCTGCTGTAATTCCTGTCAGCACCAACAGAATAATGGTAAAGTACTTGCTGAGCAGGTGTATCACACTGTTGGTACGGTTTTGAGCGACCTTATCTTTTTTAAAGGCATTATGATTCCATAGGGAAGTAAGGTAGCTACCCGCTACAGGTTTGGTGATCTGTATGGTCAGTTGCTCACCTGTCTGCCTGCCGCCCGCATATACTGTTTTTCCCGCCTCAACTGTTATCGGCTCGCTTTCGCCCGTTACAAAACTGTAGTCTATCTGTCCGCGGCCCTTTACGACTATAGCATCTGCCGGTATTATCTCATCGTTATGCAGCTGAACGACATCCTTTACTTTCAGGTCCTGCAGGTGCTTGCTGACAACACCTGAAGGCGTTACCACATTTACAGCTATCGGGAAGTATGACTTATAATCTCTGTGGAAAGAAATAGACTGGTATGTTCTATCCTGAACGATACGCCCTACCAACATAAAGAACACGACACCTGTCATACTATCCAGGTACCCGGCCCCTGTTTGCGTGCCTATTTCGTACACACTGCGGGCAAATGTAATGATGAGTGCCAGTGCGATAGGCGCGTCAATATTCAGCATTTTCTGCCTGAGGCCCGCCCATGCGTTGGTAAAAAATTCGGAAGCACTGTAAAAGAAAACAGGCATAGCCAGTACCAGGTTAAGTACCCTAAACAGACTGGCGTATTGCTGTTCTATATCGCTACCCACTGACAGGTATTCGGGAAAACTCATCAGCATGATATTGCCAAAGCAAAATCCTGCAACACCAAGTTTATATATCCTCTTTTTATCAAAGCTGCTTTTACCCTCCTTGCTTGTTTCTTCCAGGCTTATCAACGGCTCATAACCTAGTGTCGTCAGCAGCTCCACTACTTTCCTGAGACTGATCTCTTCTTTCCTGAAGGTGATGGTAATTTCTTTTTTAGTAAAGTTCACCCTGCTGTCTGTAATAGCGGGGTTCAGTTTATGCATATGCTCCAGCAGCCACATACAGGAGCTGCAGTGCACACCCGGCAGGTAGAAGTTTACGATAGTATTGTTACCATCTGTAAACTGGTAAAGTTTTTGCGCTATCGACTCATCATCCAGGTAGGCATACTTATCGTTACGTATGGGTTTTATCTGCGAGAGCCCGGGATGATTCTGCAACTCATAATAGTTGCACAGGCCATTTTCATTAATGATCTTGTATACCAGCTTACATCCTTCGCAACAAAATAGCTTATCATCAATAGCTATCTTATCTGTAGCACATTCAGTACCACAGTGATAACATATCTTTTCAGAGGGTTGCACCTCCTTCTTGATGATAAGCGTATTCTTTTGTTGAAGTGTATCAGGCATTAATAGCTTTTTGTGCTTCGAATACTTTAGGAACAAGATACAATTCTTCTATATAAAATACCTCATTAAGCATGTTATCAATTTCTTTCATCTCATTCCGTAGTATCTTGTAAGCTTTAGGGTATTCAATATCCCTGTGTAGTGGCATAGCCTCCATATCCAATTGTGTAAGCAATCTCTTAATACTATCGTGCGATGCCCTCAGGTTCATCAGCCTTTCAGCATGTCCAACATGACACCTACCACTACAATTAAGGCAATTGTGACCCTCTTTCTTTTTAGCATCCAGTTCCAACAAATACGGCATCAGGTTTTTTTGTCTGTCTCCTACCAGGTGTTCCACTTGTTCTACCAGCTTCACCGCCATGCCTGTATACAGTACCGTTGATGGATGTGCGGTATCCTCCTCAAGCTCGTTGGCCAGTGCTGCGACATTTGTACATACGATAGCCAACATCTCATAATAATCTTTACCCAGTCTTTCGGCCAGTTCGTCAAGGTTGCAGTTTCTATACCTGGAAAACAAAATGTTAGTCATAGTGCCTGTTACTTTATGAATGATATACGAAAGTACCGGCAGATGTAAGCCTAAAAAATGACTGTTCAGGTAACAAAAGATGACTTTCGTCACCTTTTTCTAATGATGCCATAACAAAATAGCGGTATGCCTGTGCAGGCATACCGCTTTATATCTATCAACTCACCCTCTGCTTTTTTACAGCATGCTTACTGGCTCCTGGTAATTACTGATATTAAAACCCTTACTGGCCTTAATGGCAGTAAATCCACCTTGTATATCTACGAGGTTATTAAAACCTCTCGCCTTCAGTATAGATATGAACACCATAGACCTGTATCCACCCGCACAATACACATGATATTGTGTACCAGGATCTATTTGTTGCATGTTTTCGTTAACAAAATCCAAAGGCAGATTTATGGCACCAATCACATGTTCAGAGTCAAATTCTGTTTTCTTCCTTGCATCCAGCAGCGGAGTAAGGGGGTCATTCCCCATTCTTTCCTTCAACTCTTCCACTGTAATTGACTCAATAGTGTCCAGTGCTTTCCCTGCATTAGTCCAGGCGTCAATACCACCATCCAGGTAGCCCAGGCTGTTGTCGTATCCTACACGTGCCAGTCGTGTTACTACTTCTTCTTCACGACCCTTGTCAGCCACAATAAGTATGTTTTGTTTGATATCAGTGATCAAAGCACCTACCCATGGGGCAAAGTTGCCATCAATACCAATATTTATAGAACCGGGAATGAAACCTTTTGCAAAATCCTGGGCTTTCCTAGTATCCAGAACCAGGGCGTCACTTTCGGCAGCCGCCTCAAAAGCCTGTGCTGAAAGCGGCGTAGTACCTCTTTCGAGAATATTACCAATACTTTCATAGCCCATTTTATTCATACCTACATTCATTGGGAAGTACTGAGGAGGCATCACGAGTCCGGTAGTTACTTCTTCAATAAACTCATCACGGGTCATATCGGCCCTTAAAGCATAGTTCGTCTTCTTTTGATGGCCAAGTGTATCCATCGTATCGGTACTCATTTTCTTACCACAGGCACTACCTGCTCCGTGCGCGGGATACACTATTACGTCATCAGCCAGTGGCATCACTTTATTCCTTAATGACTCGAACAGCAAACCAGCCAGTTGTTCCTGTGTCATATGCGCAGCTTTTTGTGCGAGATCGGGACGGCCCACATCACCCAGGAATAATGTATCACCTGAAAACAGTGCCATATCTTTACCCTGTTCGTCGGCCAGCAAGAAGCAAGAGCTTTCCATAGTATGCCCTGGTGTATGCAGTACTTTAAATGTTACATTACCTACTTTGAATACCTGGTTGTCCTCGGCTACAACAGCATCAAAGCCAGGCTGAGCAGTTGGCCCGTATACTATTTTTGCGCCGGTAGCTTTTGCCAGATCTATGTGCCCCGAAACAAAATCTGCGTGAAAGTGTGTTTCCAATACATACTTGATCTTTGCTCCACTTTTTTCAGCACGATCGATATAAGGCTGTATTTCCCTGAGCGGATCGATTACGACAGCCTCTCCATTCGATTCGATATAATATGCGCCTTGTGCCAGGCAGCCCGTATAAATTTGTTCAAGTATCATAATTGATTGTTTTTAGATTCTGAACAAAAGTAGAGAAGGACGAAAGCCTAAACAGTGACTTTTGTCACATATCGGGGTAACATATGTAACACCACGGGCGACGTTTGATTAATGATTTTTTTACCATATTCAGTATGAATGGGATTAACAGCAGATTAAAATAATATTATCCGATATATATGGCATTAATACTGTAGAAAAGCATTAAATTGTATAACTGTCAATGCCTGTAAAGTAGTATTACAGGCATAAATGTCGTGCATATACAACAATGAACAAACAATTACTTCTGGCTTTTTGTGCAATTTTCATTTTTGCACTGACTCCTTATGTCTCAAAAGCCTCACATGCTGCTGGGGGGGAGATTTCATACGAATGGGTGAGTGATTCAACTTACAGGGTTTACTTCAAATTTTACAGGGATTGTGGTGGTGCGGCGGCACCCGCCAGCGTACCTCTATGTTATTTCAATAGCTGCAACTCATACAGCAACACTGTTACCATGACCAAGATCACCAAACTACCGGACAGCAGTAACAACGGCTCTCCTGTTAGTACAGGCTGTGCGAGTGTAGGAACGAAATGTACCAGTTCAACATCTCCCGTTCCCGGTTATGCTGAATGGTGGTATATGGCAACTGTCACCTTGCCTTACCGTTGCAACTATTGGACCTTCAGCGCATTTGTCAGTGCGCGCAATCCCAGTGTAAATATTGCCGGCGGCTCTTTATATGTTGAAGCGACATTGAATAATGTGGCTGCACAAGGTAACTCTTCCCCTTATTTTTCTGTAAAGCCTGTGCCTTCTGTATGTATCAACCAACCATACACATATAATAATGGTGGTGTAGATCCTAATTCAGATTCACTGGTATTTGAGATGGCACGCCCTGTTACAGCCAGCGGTGGCTGCCCTTATACAACATCTACCCTGGCATTCCAATCCGGGTCACCGGCATACAACACAACGAACAACCCTATCCAGACTACTAATTCCTTCGTGTTGGACACAACGACAGGGCAAATGTCATTCAAACCAACACTTACCGGCGCGGCTACACTTACTACCCGTATTAAAGAATACCGTAACGGTGTCCTCATTGGTACGGTTATGCGCGACATACAAGTACAGGTAATAGCATGTACCAATCCTGCACCTGTGGTCAACACAGTATCTTCTACGATATCAGGAGCAACCTATGTGAATGGCAGAATAGAAGCCTGTGCCGGAATACAACTGAGTTTCTGTTTTGATATGGTATCTACCAATAGTTCGGCAATACTGGTTGCGACAGACAACCACTCAGCTGCTACACCCGGCGCAAGTGTATCATATGTAGGACAACAAACTGATTCTATACGAGGTTGTTTTTCCTGGACTCCCAGTTCATTAGACACAGGACTCAGGGTATTTACCGTAACCGTAAAAGACTCAACCTGTAATTCACCCGGAGTACTTGTCTCCCAGACATTTGTCTTACCAATTTACATATGGCCTATTACCGACATCATAAAAGACACTACGATATGCTATGGCGACACAGTAAAACTAACAGCAGTAGGTGGATCTAACTTCACCTGGACCGTTCTGTCCGGAGGTTCATCTATCTCATCCATGAGTTGTACCTCCTGCAAGGAGCCAAATGTCTACCCAACACTCACCACCCAGTATGTTGTAAGCAACGGTACTGCTCAATACTGTGCAAAGAACAAAGACACTGCAACAGTAACAGTAATAGACATCAGGTACGACACGCTACAGGCCACAAACAATAGCCCGGTTTGCGAAGGCGATACACTTAAGTTATTCGGTACAACAGCCCCATCGGGCAACGGCTACCAGTGGACCGGACCCAATGGCTTTAAATCAATACAACAAAATCCATTTATAAGTAATGTCGCATATTCCTTCAACGGAAATTTTTTGCTTCATTCTTCTCGTGGCAGCTGCCTTTCATTTCCGGACACGACCTACGCCACCATTCTGCCCAGGCCTGTCAAACCTGTTGCTACTAACAATGGGCCACTGTGCGAAGGGAGTACACTGACCCTGTTATGTAATGCAATAAGCAATGCTACCTATTCTTGGACAGGGCCCAATAGTTTCAGTTCTGCATTACAGAACCCTGTTATCAGTAATGCAGACACAACAAAGTCCGGTAGTTATATCATTACTGCGACATCGACGATCAATGGTTGTCCTTCAGAACCGGACACTACTGTTGTAGTGATCAACCACATTCCTGCAATAGACAGCATATCTTATACCAATCCCACAAGTTGTTCGGGCACGCAAGGTACACTTACTATCTGGGGCTTGCGGAACAACACAACGTATATAGTTAACTATAAAAAGAACGGCACCTCTCAAAGTCCGGTAAATAAGACCACAGATGGCAACGGGAAAATACTGCTATCCGGATTGGGGGCAGGAGTGTACAGTCATATGAGCGTTACGCTTAATGGTTGTATCTCAGACACTGCGACGAGCGTGACAATTACAGATCCTACTGCCCCTGTTGTAGCCGCGATGTCAAACTCGCCACTATGCGAAGGAGCTACATTACATTTGTATGGCAGCAGCGATTCCTCGGGGGTTGTATGGACATGGACCGGGCCCAACAGCTTTAGTTCTTCAAGTCAGAATCCGTCCGTAACCAACAGCATTCCGTCTCAATCAGGCACATACTATCTCACTGCAGTAAAAAACAATTGTACGTCTGCTGTAGACAGCACACTTGTAACTGTGCACCCTACACCACCTACACCGGCTGCAGGTAACAATGGGCCGGTATGCCAAGGCGATACGCTTTTGCTCACTGCGTCAACAGTTACAGGCGCTACCTATTCCTGGACAGGGCCTGCGTCGTTTGCATCAGGACAACAGAACCCGGTTCTCTTGAATGTTGCCACATCGGCAACGGGAACTTATTCCGTTGTATCTGTAATAAATGGCTGTCCCTCATTGGCTGACACTACTAACGTAACAGTTTATCCAACTCCGGCACTACCTGTTTTAAGCAGCAACACACCGATATGTGAAGGCGACACAATAAAGCTATATGCTACAATGCCCGTTAGTGCTACCTACTCATGGACAGGGCCTAACAGTTTTGCCGATACCAACCAGAACCCAGTTATTCTCAATGCTACTCCTACCCAGGGTGGCACTTACCTGGTCATAGCAAGTGTTAATGGTTGCGAATCACCGCAAGCCAATACCAAATTCACCGTGAACGCAACTCCTGTAACGCCGACATCAGGCAACAATGGTCCGTTATGTACAGGTAACACGTTGCAACTAACAGCGTCTACCTCTACTAAATCGGCAACCATGTCATGGACAGGACCTAATTCATTTACCAGCAATGCGACAAACCCTGTCATTACCAACGTGCAGTCATCGATTGCAGGCGCATACATAGTTACAGCAACCGCTAACTCATGTGTATCACTGCCTGATACAACCATCGTAATAGTTAATCCCATACCCGCACCCGTCATCGGCGGATCATCAGTCACTCATCCTACAACATGCAACGGTACGGATGGAAGCATAACTCTGAACGGCCTGGATACCGGTACTACCTATACTGTCAATTACACAAAAAATTCAGTACCCCAATCTCCTGCAGCATACACATCAGATACCAACGGTGTAATTATTCTGCAAAATCTCTCCGCAGGAGCTTATGCTAATATTACAGTTACCTCCGGAAGTGGCTGTACCTCTCAACCATTAGCTTTAGTGGTGTTATCAGACCCGACACCTCCATATATTTATATTGATACGATAATCAATACTACCACATGCCAAGGAAACGATGGTGCTTTTGTTATCGGCGGGCTTGTTTATAATACAACTTATGCTGTCAATTTCGACAAGAATAATGTTACGCAAACTCCTGTCAATCTTACAGCAGATACTTCGGGTTTTGTAACTATTACTAACCTGGAGGCCGCACAATACCAGAACATATCGGTAACTGTTATTAACTGTACATCAAATGCTGTAAACGTTATTACAGTAAAAGATCCCAATGCGCCCGTTGTAACAGCTACCAACAACACACCTGTGTGCCAGGATGATACGGTAAGGCTGTTCGCTTCTGCTGACTCATCGGGTACCACATGGACATGGTCAGGGCCGCTCAGCTATACATCAACCACGCAGAACCCGGTTCTTGCCAATGCACAACCCGCACAGTCAGGTACATACTATCTCACGGCTACCAAGAATAATTGTACTTCAGTAGCCGACAGCACCATCGTGGTCGTTCATCCAACACCGGCTACTCCTGTAGCTAATAATAACGGGCCGTTGTGTTCAGGAAGTACACTGCAACTTACTTCTTCTACAGTTGGAGCCGCTACCTACTCATGGTCAGGGCCGCTCGCTTTCAGTTCTGCTTTGCAAAACCCTACCATAAACAATACAGATACACCTAACACAGGTAACTACTATGTTATTGCTACCGAGAACAACTGCCCGTCACTGCCTGACACTACTTATGTCATTGTGCATGATGTTCCGCAGATAGATACTTTCTCCTTCACTCACCCTACTACATGTCTCGGTACAGAAGGTACTATTACCCTGGCAGGGTTGAAACACAACAGGACATACACGGTTGACATGAACAGGAATGCGGTCAGCCAATCCGCTGTGAACGCTACTACCGACAACTCAGGCCTGCTGACAGTAACAGGATTAGCTGCAGGTACCTATACTGGTATCAGCGTAACGCTGGACAACTGTACTTCTGATACCGTCGTTACGCCTATAGTACTGGTTGATCCCAACGCACCCGTTGTAATAGCTACCAACAACACACCTGTGTGCCAGGATGATACGGTAAAGCTGTTCGCTTCTGCTGACTCAACAGGTACCTCATGGGCATGGACAGGGCCGCTCAGCTATAGCTCAGCCACGCAGAACCCGGTTCTTGCCAATGCACAACCTGCACAGTCCGGTACATACTATCTTACAGCTACCAAAAACAATTGTACTTCCGTTGCTGACAGTACCATCGTGGTCGTACATCCTACACCGGCTACTCCTGTGGCTAACAACAACGGGCCGTTGTGTTCAGGAAGTACACTGCAACTTACTTCTTCTACAGTTGGAGCCGCTACCTACTCATGGTCAGGGCCACTGGCATTCAGCTCTGCTTTGCAAAACCCAATCATAAACAATACAGATACTCCCAATACAGGCAACTACTATGTTATTGCTACCGAGAACAACTGCCCCTCTCTCGCTGATACAACTTATGTCATCGTGCATGATGTTCCGCAGATAGATACTTTCTCCTTCACTCACCCTACTACATGTCTCGGTACAGAAGGCACTATTACGCTGACAGGGTTGAAACACAACAGGACATACACAGTTGACATGAACAGGAATGCGGTCAGCCAGTCTGCTGTGAACGCTACTACCGACAACTCAGGCCTGCTGACAGTAACAGGATTGGCTGCAGGTACTTATACCGGAATCAGTGTAACACTGGACAACTGTACTTCTGACACCATCATTACGCCTGTAGTACTGATTGACCCCAATGCGCCCGTCGTGACAGCAACCAACAATACACCTGTGTGCCAGGATGACACCGTAAGGCTCTTCGCTTCTGCTGATTCAACGGGTACTACATGGACATGGTCAGGGCCCCTCAGCTATAGCTCCACATCTCAAAACCCGGTTATTGCTAACGCACAACCTGCACAGTCCGGCACATACTATCTTACAGCTACCAAAAACAATTGTACTTCCATTACTGACAGCACCATTGTGGTCGTTCATCCAACACCGGCTACTCCTGTGGCTAACAACAACGGGCCGTTGTGTTCAGGAAGTACGCTTCAACTTACTTCTTCTACAGTTGGAGCCGCTACCTACTCA
This sequence comes from Chitinophagales bacterium, assembly GCA_020636495.1. Taxonomy (NCBI): domain Bacteria; kingdom Pseudomonadati; phylum Bacteroidota; class Chitinophagia; order Chitinophagales; species Chitinophagales bacterium. The sequence continues at coordinate 28,093 of JACJXQ010000009.1, forward strand.
TGGTCAGGGCCGCTCGCTTTCAGTTCTGCTTTGCAAAACCCTACCATAAACAATACAGATACTCCCAATACAGGCAACTACTATGTTATTGCTACCGAGAACAACTGCCCCTCTCTCGCTGATACAACTTATGTCATCGTGCATGATGTTCCGCAGATAGATACTTTCTCCTTCACTCACCCCACTACCTGTCTCGGTACAGAAGGCACTATTACGCTGACAGGGTTGAAACACAACAGGACATACACAGTTGACATGAACAGGAATGCGGTCAGCCAGTCTGCTGTGAACGCTACTACCGACAACTCAGGCCTGCTGACAGTAACAGGATTGGCTGCAGGTACTTATACCGGAATCAGTGTAACACTGGACAACTGTACTTCTGACACCATCATTACGCCTGTAGTACTGATTGACCCCAATGCGCCCGTCGTAACAGCAACCAACAATACACCTGTGTGCCAGGATGATACCGTAAGGCTCTTCGCTTCTGCTGATTCAACGGGTACTACATGGACATGGTCAGGGCCGCTCAGCTATACATCAACCACACAGAACCCTATTCTTGCCAATGCACAACCTGCACAGTCCGGCACATACTATCTCACGGCTACCAAGAATAATTGTACTTCAGTAGCCGACAGTACCATCGTGGTCGTACATCCTACTCCGGCACTACCCAATGCAAATAATAACGGGCCTTTATGTTCAGGCAATACACTGAACCTTTCTGCCGATACATTCAGCAATGCAACCTACAACTGGACAGGACCCAACAGTTTTAATTCATCAGTACAAAATCCCGCACTATCAAGTGTAACCACCGGTACTTCAGGCACCTACTATGTTACTACTACTATCAATGGTTGTATTTCTCCATTAGATTCAACATCAGTAACTGTTTATCCGCTACCGGCACCAATAGCAGGTGTAACAACCATCATTCATCCATCTACCTGCAATGGTAGCGACGGACAAATAATAATTGCCGGACTTGATAACAGTGCTACCTACGGAGTTAACTACAGGAAAAATAATATTCCTCAGTCAACCGCTAATATCACAACCAACAGTACTGGCATACTTACCATATCCAACCTTACTGCAGGCACATATTCCTATGTAACAGTAACATCTGTAAACGGATGTACTTCAGACACATTACCTGCATTCATTTTAGCAGATCCTGTACCTCCGGTTATCAGTATTATCAGTAAAGCAGATCCTACAACCTGCTCAGGCAGCAATGGCTACATTGTGCTGGATGGCTTCCAGTCCAGCACCACTTACTTGTTGAGGTATTCAAAAAATTCTGTTTCACAAACTGCAGTATCGCTTGCCAGCAATACATCCGGGACACTGACATTGCCGGGACTTACACAGGGAAATTATGATAGTTTCCAGGTGGAGATCTATAATTGCTACTCCAACTATACAGGACCGGCTGTACTGTCAGACCCCAACCCTCCCGTTGTTACTGCATCCTGCAACACCCCGCTTTGCCAGGGTGACAACATTCATTTATATGGCAGCAGTGATTCATCGGGGGTTAACTGGCATTGGTCAGGACCGCTTGGTTATACTTCATCAGTTCAGAATCCTGTTATCACTAACGCAATACCTGCACAGTCAGGCATATACACATTGTTTGCCGAGAAAAACAACTGTACATCTGTCAGCGATACAACTGCCCTTACAGTATATCCAACACCGGCAACACCGCTTGCAGGCAACAACGGGCCGCTATGCTCAGGCAGCACATTACAACTCACTTCTACTACTGTTGGGTCTGCAACATATTCATGGACAGGGCCTCAGGCATTCAACTCCTCATTACAAAATCCCACCATCATCAATTCAGACACGCCCAACACGGGTAACTATATTGTCATAGCAACTGAAAACAACTGCCCGTCTCTGCCTGACACTACATTTGTTATCGTTTATGATGTGCCCCTGATTGGCACTTATTCTTTCACCAACCCAACAACATGTAATGGAACAAACGGGACTATTACATTAAAAGGACTGAAGCATAATATTACCTACTCAGTTGACTACAGCAAAAATAGTGTTGCACAATCAACGCTATCAATTACGTCCGACAACTCAGGGTATGTACATATCAATAGTCTATCAGCCGGTATATATTCGGGTATAAGGGTTACGTCAAATGGATGTACTTCTGATACGTTGGTCTCTGTAACACTTAACGACCCCGATGCTCCTGTCGTCACTGCTACTAACAATACACCTGTTTGTGAGGATGGAACAGTCAACCTGTATGGCAATAGCGACTCTGCAAATGTCACATGGGTTTGGGCAGGACCCAATAGTTTTAGTTCATCAGTACAAAACCCGGTTCTTGCCAATGCAGTCCCTGCACAATCCGGTGTATATACTTTAACGGCAATAAAAAATAACTGTACATCAGCATCTGACACCACAACTGTCATTGTTCATCCAACACCAGCAACTCCTGTAGCGGGCAATAACGGACCTTTATGTACAGGCAATACATTACAACTCACGTCGTCTACTGTAGGTTCAGCCACCTATTCATGGACCGGGCCTCTATCATTTACTTCAGTACAACAGAACCCGACGATCGTTTTAGTAGATACGCCGCACACGGGTGACTATGTGGTTATAGCCGTTGAAAACAACTGTCCTTCATTGCCTGATACGACACATGTCATCGTATACGACGTACCCGTTGTTGCTACATCATCTCATACCAACCCCACATCCTGCGGCGGAACTGAAGGTACTATAACGCTAACAGGGCTGAAAGTAAGTACCAATTACACCGTCAATCATAAAAAGAATAATATTACACAAGCTCCTTTCCAACTAGCTACTAACAGTTCCGGCACCTTGGTGATAACCGGTCTGAGTGCAGGCATCTACCAGGAGATATCTCTGACGCAGAACGGGTGTGCTTCCGTTCCGTTAAAGGACATTACTTTATCAGACCCACCCGCACCCATAGCTATAGCGACTAATAACACACCCATATGCCAGGATGATACACTAAAGTTGTCCGGAGGCAGTGATTCTACTGGTGTTACTTGGATATGGACAGGACCAAACAGTTTCAGTACTACCAGCAAGGATACGATTGTTGTCCTGGCACAACCTGCCATGTCCGGAGTATATACGTTAACGGCTTCAAAACACAATTGCACCTCTGATCCAGACAGCACAACAGTGGTAGTACATCCGACACCCTCGACACCTTTAGCCGGAAGTAATAGCCCCGTTTGTTCAGGTAATACTTTACAGCTCACTTCTTCAACAATAGGTGCAGCCACCTATAGCTGGACAGGACCACTGAGCTTTACATCGTCATTACAAAACCCTTCGATCAATAATGTAGATACTCCTCACACAGGTAATTACGTAGTAATAGCCACCGAAAACAATTGCCCGTCATTGCCGGATACCGCAATAGTAGTCGTTTATGATGTTCCGATAATTGATACATATACTTATACACACCCAACTACCTGTGGAGGTACCCAGGGCACTATTACATTAACAGGACTGAAAAATGCTGTTAGCTACTTTGTCGATTATAAACGTAATGGTAATTCTCAATCTACCGTATCTGCCACAACGAATACAACAGGTAGTTTGACAATAACAGGGCTTTCTGCGGGTATATATACCGGAATTACTGTTACACAAAATAATTGTACTTCAGACTCAATAAACGCTACAATCATACTGAATGACCCCAACGCCCCGACAGTCACTGCAACGAACAACTCACCAGTATGCCAGGGATACAACTTCCAGCTTACAGGTTTTGCTGACTCTGCAGGCGTATCATGGGCATGGACAGGGCCTTTGTCGTACACTTCATCATCACAAAGTCCGTTGGTAACTAATGCAATCCCATCCATGTCCGGAATTTACCAACTATCTGTAACTAAAAACAATTGTACGGGTACTGACACAACTTACGTAACCGTCTATCCGACACCGGCAACACCAACAGCATCAAACAACGGGCCTTTGTGCTCGGGTGATAATCTTCAGCTATCATCGATCAGTATTACAGGAGCTACCTACTCATGGATAGGACCATTAGCATTTACATCTGGCAATCAAAACCCAGTCATATCTAATGTAGACACCTTTAGAAAAGGTAATTATATTGTTACGGCTACTGTCAATGGCTGCGTATCTGCTCCTGACACAACGGCTGTTATGGTATATCATACCCCAACAATAGCCCTGGCCTCATATTCAAATCCTACAAGTTGCGGTGGCACTCAGGGTTCAATCTCAGTTACAGGCTTATTGATCAACTCATCCTTTACCGTAACTTATAAGAAGAACGGCGTTCCGCAAACGGCAGGGTTATTTGCATCCAATGGCTCCGGTACATTGATCATTACAGGCCTCAATGCAGGTATCTATGATAGCATCCGGCTGGCTTATTACAATTGCCCTTCCAATATTCTCGGCCCGGTAACGTTGATAGACCCTACAGGACCTCATGCCTTTGCATCCAACAACACACCTGTATGCGAAGGTGACGTAGTTGCGCTTACGGGTCAAAGTGATTCCACTGGCGTATCATGGTCGTGGACAGGACCATTGTCTTATACATCTTCAGTGCAGAACCCAACCATTTCCGGGGCTCTGCCAACACAATCTGGGTACTATTACCTTACCGTCACAAAGAGCAATTGCACATCTGCACCCGACAGCACGTTTGTATTGATACACCCAACCCCTGCAACACCTGTTACAAGCAACAACGGTCCGTTGTGCCCGGGCAATACACTCAACCTGACAGCGTCAGTTATCAGCGGAGCTAGCTACGCCTGGACAGGCCCACTCGGCTTTACGGATACAGCACGTACGCCCGTAATATTAAGTGCACAACCTACTCACTCAGGAACATATACAGTTACTGCTACGGTAAATGGCTGCCCTTCCAAACAAGGATTTACCAATGTTGTTGTTAACCCTACACCACCTGCGCCCGGCGTAATTCCGGCATACTTCTACTGCCAGGATATCACCGTCCCCGCACTCTCGGCCAATGGTGCTAACCTGCAGTGGTATACCACTGCTACAGGTGGTACTGGAAACATTGTTGCACCTATACCTTCTACTTCTGTACCTGGTATGTATACCTGGTATGTAAGTCAGACGGTCAATGGCTGCGAAAGTCCACGGTCTGCGATTAACGTAACTATTCATCCTAAACCTGCTCCTCCTGTTGCAGCCACTGACATCAGTTATTGCCAGTTTGCTGTTACAACTCCGCTAACAGCAACCGGTACTTCGTTAACGTGGTATAACAACTACAATGGTATTAACGGCAGTTCCATAGCACCAACCCCTTCTTCTGCCATCATTATTCAAAAAAGATGGTATGTGACACAAACAGATGCGAATGGATGTGAAAGTGATATGGACTCAATAACTGTGACCATCATACCAAATGTCACTTCGAAACTACTAGTGACCGATGATACGATATGCCAATACGAAACAATTGAAGCTACCAATAGTCTCACCGCTACAGGCCTGAAATATGTTTGGGAATTTGATGGTGCAGATGTATCGTCAGGTACAGGCAAAGGACCGTACTCCTTAAGTTGGAATGATTCAGGCAATAAACTGATAAAGGTGTCGATCCCTGATACACTTTGCGCACACCCCGACTCTGCTGTCATATATGTCTCTCCTATTCCTGATGGTTCATTTATTGCAGATGGTGATATATGTGTACTACAGGAACTGGAGTTGAATCCAAACTGGAGATTTGGAGCAGAGTACTCATGGACACTTGACGGTGGTGTTATTACCTGGAGTACACAGGATAATACATTTAGAGCAAGCTGGGATACCCCGGGTGATAAAGTGATCGTATTGGTAGCCATTTCAAAAGACGGGTGTATGTCCGCGCCCAATACGCATATGGTTACAGTTCATGAAAATCCCGATTCGCGTATAGAATATGTCAGCAGCCATGACGTGTGTGCGGGTGATACCATTGTATTAAGAACAGGGGAAGGAAACTATGAGTATAACTGGTCAGGAATTAATACAATTTTAAATCCTGCTGCACAAACAGCTTATAGCATTGTTACCGAACCCGGCCTGATCACATTGAAAGTTAGCACCCAGTGGGGATGCCTCAGCTATGATACAATATCGGTTACAGCGCATAGCTGTTGCGCAATTGCTCTGCCTGATGCATTCACGCCAAATAACGACGGACTAAACGATAGGTTCAGGATCATTACGAATGGCAACCAGAAAATTGGTTCATTCATAATAGTCAACCGATGGGGGCAAAAACTGTTCGAAACAAACAACCCGCTTGAGGGCTGGGATGGTACATACAAAGGCGAACCGCAGGAGCTCGGCACTTATTATTACTACATCAAATATACATGCACCACATCAGAAGTATTTGAGAAAAAAGGAGAGGTGGTGCTGATAAGATAATGGATCGGTACATTTTGATAGCATAGTCAACAAAATGTTTGGCTATGCTATTTCGTCTATCCCCACAACGCTTAGTAACCAATAGGGTCGTGCGGCAGATGAAATCTTTTATTGAATTATTATTCGATATAAAGAATATTGATCAGCTTACAATACAGAAAACCCAAAATGCACGATTTTTTTTGCAGCTTGAATACCTCCTATTTGACGCATAAAAAAAGGAGGTCCTAAAGGACCTCCTCATTATTTGAGAAGTTGATTATCTATTTAGTTACTACAAAACGCTTGTTGGCAACTTGCGTATCACCTTGTATATGTAATACATAGTTACCTGCCGGTAATTCGTCAATAGACATTGTAGTTACAGGTTGTGTTTTGCCTATCCAGTTTTTCATCAGTTTACCCTGCATATCCAGTATAACAAAATGAACTTGCTCGTCTTTAATACCGTCTAACTTAATGTTGATAGTATTAGATGCCGGAGAAGGATAAATCTCAACCATATCAGTTTTTGAACTTACCTCATCAACAGACAGGTTCCAGCCATAATACCAATAATTGATACTGTCCTGGCCATCTGTTTGCCTCCATGCGGTTGTACCATCCCAAGACAAAGAAGTCTCGTTTGTATACCTGCCGTCAGTTTTGCTCAGGTAGCTGTAGTACCACTTACCAATGTTGTTGATATTACCGAACAGGAATGCGAAAGCTACTGCTGTATCAGGGAAAGCTGTAGTATTGTTAGCCAGGTAGATATTTGTATCTACGCGGTTAGCTTCCCATGCACTACCTGTATATATATCTTGCTTGATCTGTATCAGGCGTGAATTACCGTCGCGGCTGTATACGTTTTTGGTATCAGGAGTCCATGCACTACCTGAAGATTTGAAAGTATTAACTTCAGATATCTTACCTGCTGCATACGTGGTCTCTCTTTTGAAAGAATCTGTCCATGAACCACCACCACTGCTGCTCCATTTTTGATCGATATATGATGTTTCATTGTTACCGGAATAAGTATACGTCCACATACGGTTGTTTTTCCAGCCGGCGCCGCCACCACCGCCACCACCAAAGCTATATGTCTGCCTCAGGCGTGTTGCTACGTTATTACTTGACCAGGTGTAAATGATACGGCTACTGTTTCTCCAACCGGCACCACCACCGCCACCGCCGCCGGAACTGTATGTTTCGTACGTAACAGTATCAGGCTTACCACCTGAATATTTTATTTTTGTTCTTAAGCTGTATTTCCAGCCCAGGCTACCATTGGGTACATATGTGATACTGGAATCGAAATCTGTACCAGTATAATAACATAGGGTCTTGGAATCTATCTCAAGCGTTTTGCTGGTTGTGTTGTATTTGAATACATATATCGAATCCGCCATGTCCTCAAATTCGGGTATTTTGTATTTCCCGATAGAGACGGTCTTGTTACCGGAGTGGAAATACTGTGTACTGTCTTCTGTGTAGCTACCATTTGTTCGATATGTAGCGTGTGTTTTTGCAATCAACTTCTGACTCTGACCGAAAGCAGCATTGGCTGCAACCGTCAGGCACAAGAGCATTGTTAAAGTAACTTTATAATTCATAAGGCTAATATTTTCATCTAATTTAATTATTTTTTAATTAAACGCAATAAATAAATTACCCTTACATAAAATATTAATATAACACAGGGGATAAACATAAACCTGCCTACCCCCTGTATTCTATTGACTGTCAGTAATATTGACTGATATCCTGCTAAATGTTCATCAGTATATTATTGTACCGCTCAAACCGGTAAAACTTGCACCATTCTGCCCTACAGTAACAGTACCGGTGAAACTACCCGAAGCATTTGCAAACCTGCCCGTACCACCCGTAAAATCTACAGTGGCAACACCAACGGCACCAACCGGGGTAAAGTAGATGTCGTAAGGATGAGTATAGCAATATACCCTGTCGCCGTTAGCGGCTTCGAAATAGGCACACTCTACTCCCACATGATCTCCCACATAGTTACCATCCTGGATAATGGGCGCAACACAGGGTTTTATCATCGAGGTGGAAAGACCCAGGTGGCTCAGATTGCCCGAACCGGAAAAAGTGCCTACCGGAAAATAATCACCACAATCGCAAGGGAGATTTGCGTTGGGGGCAAACGCGTAAGACATAGAACCACTGAACGGCCTGGCCTGCGGCCCCTGCTTGGCCAATGACTCCTGGCTTACTGTAGAAACAATTGAATCCTCGCTTTTGCTACAAGACGCGAGCAGTACTGCGGCAAACGCCACTAATAGAAGTTTGTTCTTCATAATCCTCTGTTTTTTTGTGTATATGATATGTATTAAACCAAAAATAATACATTGTTCACATATTTTCATTCAGAGGTTGTTATTAACAAACAAGTTGCAAATCAATAACCACCCATTAACAAAAAGAACTATACTTATCTACCCACCGAAGGCGTTCTTTATTTTATCGAAAAAGCTGCGTTCTTCCCTTTCCTTCACTGCCTCTTCGCCGGGCTGAAGATTAGGAGATGAGGACAACTTATCTATCAACGCTTTCTCTTCAGGTGTCAGGTTTTGTGGCGTCCAGACATTTACTTCTACCAGTTGGTCGCCTTTTTCGTATGACTGGAAAGCCGGGAAGCCCTTGCCTTTCAGCCTGAATATCTTACCGCCCTGCGTACCCGCAGGTATCTTTATCTTGGCCTTGCCATCTATGGTAGGTACCTCAACCTGCGTACCGTTCACTACATCGGGAAAGGAAAGGTGTAAGTGATATATCACATCCAGTTCGTTGCGTTTCAGGTGCGGATGTTTTTCTTCTTCTATCAGTATCAGCAGGTCGCCTTTGGCACCACCGCGCTCTCCCGCATTACCTGCGCCGCTCATGCTCAGTTGCATACCATCATATACACCAGCAGGTATATCTATTGATATCGTGTCTTCGCCATATACCCTGCCTTCACCTTTACAAGCAGTACATTTAGCTTTTATCTGTGTACCCTCACCGTTACACGAGGGGCAAGTGGCTACCGTCTGCATCTGTCCCAGGAAGGTGCTTGTGACCTTGCGTACCTGGCCGCTACCGCCGCAGGTGCTACATGTCTGTACCGAAGCAGAATCTTTTGCACCACTGCCGTGACAGGTATTACAGCCTACATATTTTTTGACCTTTATCTTTTTATTGGCACCATTGGCAATTTCTGAATAGTTAAGCTTCAATTTTACCCTCAGGTTGGCACCACGGGTACCCCTGCGCGGGCCAGACTGGCGGCCACCTCCGAAGAAAGAGCCAAAGCCTTCATCGCCGAAAATATCACCGAAGTTGGAGAATATGTCATCCATATTCATACCGCCGAAGCCGCCACCGCCACCGGAAGCGCCGCCCATACCGGCATGGCCGAACCTGTCGTAACGGGCTTTCTTCTCGCTATCGCTCAGTACGTCATAGGCCTCTGCCGCTTCCTTGAACTTCTCCTCAGCAGCAGCATCGCCGGGGTTACGATCGGGGTGATACTGCATCGCTATTTTGCGGTACGATTTTTTTATCTCATCTGCACTTGCACTCCTGCCTACTCCCAGTACTTCGTAATAATCTCTTTTTGCCATAGAATATGAATAACTCCCGGTTTCTATCCTTTTTCCTGCGGTATAGCGGGGTTTTATAATGCGTTTATAATTGTTAATTAAGCACCAACCACAACTTTGGCGTGACGGATGAGCTTATCATTCAGGTAATAACCCTGTTGTACCACGTCGATGATCTTGCCTTTCATCTCTTCGGTTGGGGCGGGTATTTCTGTTATTGCCTCGTGCAGATCTGCATCAAAATCTTTACCTATGCAGTCCATTACTTTGAGGCCTTTTTGCTGCAAAACATGCTGTAACTTATTGAAAACCAACCTGGCACCTTCTTTTATCTGCTCGGGATCATTATCCGTTTCCATTTGCTTCATGGCCCTGTTGCTGTCGTCTACCACGTCCAGCAGGCTTTGCACGATGTCTTTTCCTGCCGTTGCAATGGTATCCAGGCGCTCGCGGGCGGTGCGTTTTCTGAAGTTGTCAAACTCGGCTACCAGTCTCAGGTTCTTATCTTTCAGTTCTTCCAGTTCTGCACGCATCTTTTCCGTTTCATCTACTTCGCCAGCCACTTCTTCGCCTGTAAACTCTTCACTATCAGCACCTTCCATTTCTTCAGGGTTCACACCTTCAGCACCTTCGTTCAGTATATCTTCTTGTTCTGCAGCTTTATCGCTCATTTTGTTCTTTTTTTTGAAAATCATCCGCAAAGTTAATAGCAATAAGTTTGCCACCGGCTAAAAGGGGACAAAATGTCGGACACACATGGGAATATCTGACAATTTGATAATGGTATAGGGGACAATGTTTCATGTTAGCATAAGTGATTTGGCTCCTGATATTGTTAAGTGACTTTGCTATTTTTTGCCTTAATGAGCTCACATAGGTTCGTTTGTTAAGTAATTCCGTTTTGGGGTTTAACCATGAGTTAATATTCAGTTTCGTTAAGTTGTTGATAATTAATGTCTTGCAGTGAAAACTGTTAAGTAATGTTAAGTAAAACAGTATAGTCGTTGTACTTAACAATGCATAAAAAAGTCCCGCAGAGGCGGGACCGGTTTTGTTGCGTATATGTTGGGGTGAGGGCATTGGCTTATAGTTTTATTAATGTCCCGCCATGGCGGGATCTTCGTAATTTCATTCGTTTTTATTATAACAAATATACGTTATTTTATTCATTATTACAATTATATTTTGTAGATAGTAATGCTTGTCTGAATCAGGATTCACAGGATTGGAGGATTAGCAGGATAAGAAGTTGGGGTGCTTTTAGGATGAGTGGATAAATGCAGCTTATTGCAAGTTCTCAGGGGATGTCTCTCTGCGTTCGACATGACGGCATTGATGGGGGCTGATCGGTGTGGTGACAACAGCGACCAAAGGGGGAAATACACACCCCACCTCACTGTGTTCGGTTGCCCCTCTCAAGGGGAACTATATACGTGTTGGGACTAAATGAAACTTGCAAATAGATTGCAACGGAATGTAAGTATTTTGTCGTATATTATATAGAGTGTTTTTCACGTTGTTTTATAAGTGAAACAATGTTATAATTGCACCTTATATAGGATTAGCATTTATTTTTCACTAATTACATTCCTATAGCGTAACTTTGCCAAAAGGAGTCAGTATGAATGTGACTGACAATGGCGAAGCCATATAAATCACATTCTTTCTACCTTATATATGGAAAATATTCTTATTGATTGGTGCAAATCGCACATCCCCCACATTAGTATTATTGTCGCATTACTATTTGCTGCTATTTGGGTGACATGGAGGATTACACGGGCATATTTTCATTGGACTTCACGGGTCAAATCTAATGAACAGCACGGAACGCGTATAGATACAGATATACTCCCAAGACTTACGAATATAGATCAATCCATTAATAAACTTATTGTCTATTTAAAGACAAAGCATAATGATATGGATTCCCAATTATTTACCGTAAATAGCCCATTAACATTGAGCCCCGCAGGCAAGGACTTATTACTAAAGTCTGGAGGCAAAAAGTACGTAGATGACAATTTGGATATGCTAATTGAACACATGAATGAATTGGGTATTAAATCAGCATTAGACTCTCAAAGACTGGCGAGGTACATTATTATAGAGCATATGCCAGATGAAAACTTTAAACCGATAAAAGACTATATATTCAATAATCCCAAGTATAAGTATGAATATAATGGTGAACCACGTGAATTAGATGTAGATACAGATAATATGGCTGCCGTTATGGGAGTGTATTTACGAGATAAGTATCTTATTACCAGACCTGATTTGAACGTAGAGGATATACCATAGGTATTATATTATATGCGAACTTAAAAGCCTACCAACCCGGTAGGCTTTTTTTATTTCCCAATTAATTCGCTATATCTCAATCTTGTACCTGAAACCTTTAATACAGCACTTTCAAAGCGTTCTACGCTTGTTAGTTGGCGGGTGTTATACCTATATCCAAACTCACTGCAATAGTTATCTAAGTGCTTTACAGACACGCTATGATATATACCATAGATGCCACGCTTTAAGATTGACCAAAAGCCCTCTATTGAGTTTGTGTGCCAGTTGCCACGTACATACTCGTCTTTGTCATGGTTAACTATCTCGTGACCCTTAAACTCCTTATTCAGGTCTTTATATGCACCGTGACCATCTGTTATGATTACGGCCTCTTTACTCACTATTGAACGTACAATAGGCTTAATAGATGCACCTGTTGCATATCCTGTAAGTATTGGGCGTAATACCATATTACCGTTACGTTGCAAAAGACCTACCATAGGAGTTTTACCTACCATACCAGTAGCGCCCTTTTTATTACGCTTAGATTTATGTTTGTTGCGCTCCTTGCCTCCTATGTACGTTTCATCAATCTCAACCTCACCAGTCAATTGGTCGGTGCTATTGTCCTTTAACATTTCACGAATACGGTGTAAAACAAACCATGCTGATTTTTGAGTGATACCTAATGTTTCAGATAATTGTACAGAACTAACACCTTTCTTTGAGGTAGTACATAAGAACATAGCCGCAAACCATGTTCTAAGACCGATTTTAGAATTTTCAAAGATTGTACCTACTGTTACAGAGAACTTTTTGTTACACTCTTTTTCACCACACTTATAACCCCTGTTAGTAGTGTACACTTTGATACTACCACAATGAGGACATGCAGGTGTACCACCCCAACGCTGTTGTGCGTACCATGCTTTGCATGTTTCTTCATCCTTAAAGAAATCGAGTAATGTTTGTAAATTTTTGAAGTTGGTCATGTTTTGCGGCTTGTGATACAAATATACAATTAGTCCCACATTCTACCTAATATTACAATGATTATTTTGCATTTATTTTGTTAATGTATATCAATGATTGGCATCATTATTGTACATTTGTATAAATGAAAAATAGTAGTGCTGAGAACACTACTATTTAGATATTTTTTGATAAAATTTGCTTTGCTGTATATTGACCTATTGCAAAGTTACCATGATATTGTTTATATTCAAAAAATATTTATGACAGCAACACAGCAAGAAAATATCAAGCCACATATTGGTGAAGGAATATATTTAGTTAAGGACGTATCACAAATATTAAACCTTGATTATGAGCTATGTCGTAGATGGATACTGGGATATTGGGATAGTAGCCTTAAAGAAAATTTTAGTTACGTATTTGGAGAAAAACGTAATAGAGCTATAAACTTCTACAGCTTAATTGAGTTTTATACTTTTTATAAATTAAGAGAAAAAGGGATAGGTGCTACAGCTATAAGAAAGCTACATGAAGATTTGTCAATAAACTTTAAAACGCCATATCCATTCGCTTTCGCATACGATTACTACATAGAAAGCAGGAAGCAAAAGAAGTTTGTAATAATTGACATTATCGATGGGTTGCTGAAAAATGATGGGAAGAAAAAACTATACTTAAAGTTTTACCTCGATGAGTTTTTAGAAAAGGTAGAATTTGGAGATAACAATGTTGCGAAAAGATTTTTCCCTCTTGGCAAAGATAAAAATGTGGTTGTTGACCCAAAGCATCAATTCGGACAACCTATAGTTGAAGGTACAAACATAAAAACGCAAACAATATATAGTTTGCATAACGGTGGAGAAACAAATGAAAATATTTGTATATTGTATGACCTGACCGAAAACCAGGTGCAAGATGCAATTAATTTTCACCGAAAATCAGCTTAATGCTTTTTGTCTTTGACGAGAATTTACCACAACAGCTTTGTAAAGGATTAGACATGCTTGAACAAGCAAATCTTAGAAGTCCGCATAAAGTTGAGGCTAAATATGCTATTGAAGTAATGGGTAAAAAAGGAGCTCCCGATGAGGATTTAATTGTTAAGGTGGGTGAATTGGATGGTATTTTAATTACACAGGATAAGGACTTTAGAAGCAAAAAACACTATTTCACGCTTTACAAAGAATACAATATAGGTGTTGTGCTTTATTCATTACCAAGTAAAGATGTTTATTGGGATAAGGTTAAATCATTTATCAAAAATTGGGAGGACGTGAAACAAAGAATAAGTGAAATTGAAAAGCCATTTGCTTTGATTATTTCTAAGACTGGTGGGATACAGACATATGATTTTTAGTAACTTTATACTATGACTGATAAGAAAGATACAGGCAAAAAGCGTGCTGACAAGTACGAAGAGAAAGTAACCTTTGACGGTACTTTTGAGGATATGGTTAAAATATCCCTGAAAGATGCTGACAAGAAAGCAAAGGAGAAATCAGAAAAGAAAGAGACTAATAATAACTAACCGTTTTGCGGTAGCTCAATGGATAGAGCAATCCTTTGTCGAAGGATTGGTTGTGGGTTCGAATCCCACCCGATTATAAACTAACAAGTCTATTGTCGGGTGGGCTTTTTATTTCCCTTATCTAGTCCCAACACGTATATAGTTCCCCTCTCAAGAGGGGAAGGTAATTGCCTGTCGTTAGTTTCTGCGCTCGACATGACGGCTTTGATGTGGGCTGATCGGTACGGTGACAACAGCGATCAAAGGGGAAATACAATACACGTTTGGGCAAGATCGCTTCCGTCGTATTTGTCGTGGCAAATACTCTGTCGCAATGACGCGAGAGGGGGCGGATACTTCACTGCACGGTGTTTTGTTCAGTACGACAGCTTTGATGTGGGCTGATTGGTGCAGTGACAACACCGACCAAAGGGGGAATGGTATATAAAAAGGAAAGCCGCCCCGTAAGGGCGGCTTTTAATGGTAAACGAGAACTGTGTTATTGTTTTACAAATTTCACTTGTTCTGTATGGCCATCTTTGCTGAGTTGCAGCATGTACATGCCGGAAGCTAAAGAAGATGCATTGATCACTGCATTATTGCCTGATACTTTGCCGGCAACGATATCTCTGCCTGTCATATCCCGCATTATGTAATCAACACCGTTTGCATTTGTAACATACAGTTGATTTTGTACAGGGTTGGGGTATGTGGCAATATTTGTTCCTAAAGTGCTTGCGACACTTTCAGGTCTGCCCGGTTTGTAAGAATATGCACTAGTTAGCAGGTTGTACCTGAGAAATGTACCATCAAAATAGGCTACCAGTTGGCCGTACCCGGTATTGTTTGCGGTAGCAATGGCAATAGCCGGCCTTGTGCCTCCCATACTGAATGGAGAGCCTATCTGTAACTCATCCGGGTTAGCTTCCCAATAATAATTAGACCCGGTGAGTATAGGCTGGGTAGCTGAGTTGCTATTATCCAGGCCAAAAGCATAAAAATCACCACTGGAAGTATAAGAATAGGGATAGGTAGGATTGTTATAGTCGGAATAGAATGCCACAGGGTAACTGTAATAACCACTGCCATAAGCAGCAGCAGCCGAACCTACACCTGTAACAACCGGCATAATAGCTTCGTAAGAATTGCTGGAAAAACCGTTAGAACTATTAAAATCAGAAGCATCAACTTCTTCAATAATATTATTTAACAGTCCCGGGAAATAGGTATAGGTATTGATCTTGGAATAACTGCTATTATCTGACTCTGCCACTACAACAGAGGCTACAGGGTCGGTAGTAGATGTACCACTGTAGTCATGATACATAGGGCCGGATATTCTTGGGTATTTCAGTTCGTCATTGTTTGTAGTCGTATTAGTGTTTAATGTTTTGGCTGCACTTACACTTTTAGTGTTGTAATCCCATTCTCCCAGGTACAGGTCATCACCTGTATTGGCAAGGTAGGTTACATAACCCATGTTTGAATAGCCTGATCCGCCAGAGTTTGAAGCAGTTACAGCTGTGACATCAGGATATTTACCATCATCTATTTTAAAATCACTGTTAGTAGACGGTATGGGGTGATTTACCCCGTTTTGATCTATTACAGCCTGGTAAGCCCATACTTCATATACGCCCGGTGTACTGGTTTCGTGATGCCAGGTAACTGCGTAAGCTATGGTTTCAGTTACCCCTCCTAGAGAGGGTGTGCCATAAGCATGCCATAATGCAATATGCGGGTACCCGGCTTTATCGTTATTGCTGTTGGCCGCGTTAGAGTTAATGCTTATCTCCACCGGGTTGTTGGTAGGGCTGGGAGTTATGATAAGTGTATTAGAAGTAGTTGAAGTAATATCATAATGTTCCAGGTATATCCTGCCGCTATATTCATACACCAGCAGCGCAAAGAATTTTAAAGTACCAAGTGTATTATCATAATAACTACCTATGGCAATATCCGGGTCGTTTGCTGTGCCGCCGCTAAGACCACTGCCTGACATAGGTAATGGACTTGGCGGTATTGATCCATTTATATTAGACATTATAGTAAAGCCCGAGTAATTGCTTACAGGATAAGCATTGCTTGCACCTGAAAATGCGACACCATACAACAGGTCTGGTGTGCCACTACCAAATCCGTAGGGTACAGCACTGCCGCTGACCACGTCCACCGATATCATATCTGCATTTATAGTGCTTAAGGTAGATGTCAAAAAACTATATGTACTACAGTTGCAAACTGTTAATGCCCCGCTTGTGTTTCCAGCAGGTTGTATCTGTTGTGCTGATAAATTTGTTGTTGCTAACAAAAGAATGATCAGTATTGTATTTGTTGTTTTATTAATATTGATTTTCATTTTTGTAGTTTTTTAGGATTATTAAAAATATGCAACCCAAGAGTGAGGATTGCAGGTATGTTGAATATGTAGAATAGTTATGGCGGATGCAGGGAAGATTGAAAAATAAAAAAGGATGTGGGGGTATAAATGAGCATAGTGATAGACGTTGTTACGTAAAAATATTCTTGTTTTTTTTAATAAAAAAGGGTGTTTTCACCCATTTTTATTAATGCATTAGATTAATATTTAATGATAGGGGGAAAACACCCTATTATATGAAGCAATAATTCAGTAACTTTAGAACTTAAAATTCAACATATGAAGCGCCGAACAGCTTTTTATCACCAGATTAGAACAGCTTTAAGTATCTATGTTTCTTTTATATTATGCTTATTTGTTAATGTAAGTACAGCACAGGTTACCTACCATGTGCAGCACACAGTTGGCACAGTGTATTATGGAAATACGGGAGTGTTAATAACGTCTACTGGTACTGTCCAAACCTCCACTTATTGTAACGGTCGATATTGGATATCCAAACCAGCTGTTACCAATGCTGCCAGGGATTATAAATTTGATTTTTCGGTACCAACAAAACATGTTACTATTACAATAGGGTGGTCTGAAACAACTGAACTGTTCAGTTTTAAGATAAATAACCAGCATCATTACCTTAGCTATAATGAACTAAGTGCCATACCAACAACAACTTGTGGGTGTGGTGCCGGTACCGATACTATGTTTGTAATAAATACACAGGGTGATCTACTAGATACTGGTAATCACAATATAAATGGATGTTTAAAAGTTGATATTTTTAACTCTGGTATTTATTCATTGGAAATCAGTCATAATTATCAAATGTCAGGTAGTGCATTAGGTATTTATTTTGTAGAGGATACAACAGTATTTATACCACAACCATATTATGACACTTTGTTTTGTGCAGGGGATTCTTTTCCTCTGTCGTATATTACTAACTACCGATTTCAGAACAACAATACATTTACAGCACAACTAAGCAACGCCAGCGGCAGTTTTGCCAACCCTGTAAATATTGGCAGCCGTACAGATACCACAGGTGATACCATATGGTGTACCATACCGGTAAACACTACGTCGGGTAATGGCTACAGGGTACGTATAGTGAGCAGTAATCCTGCAGATACCTCGCTGGACAACCAGGTGAATATACGCATCAAAGCATCGCCGCAGAGTTTCAGCAACAGCAGCAACAGCCCTGTGTGTACAACAGATACCCTGAGGCTGAACGGCAGCAGTACCAGCACAGGCATTACCTGGGCATGGACAGGGCCGAATAGCTTTACCTCCTCGGCTGAGGATACGGTGATAGCCAATACCGCCATGAGCCATGCGGGTAACTATATACTCACGGCAACGCTCAACAGTACGGGCTGCAGCCTGAAAGATACCACTACGGTAACGGTGCACCAGACACCTGCCAAACCAACGGCAGGCAGCAACAGCCCCGTGTGCGAAACAAAGACCATTAACCTGTCAACCAGCACCACCACAAATGGGGTAAGTTATGCATGGACTGGCCCGGGCTATAGTTCGGCTACACAAAACCCGACGGTGACCACCAATGCAGCAAGTACACATGCAGGAGACTATATCAGCACGGTAACCATTAATGGTTGCAGCAACCGAGATACGGTAACGGTGAGCGTATTGCCCAAACCTGCCAAACCTACAGCGGCTGCGCCTAACAGCCCGCTATGTGCCCACCAGGATCTGCAACTAACTGCTACTACCATCAATGGTGCTAACTACACTTGGTATGGCCCGGCAGGGTATTATGAGTACACACAAAACCCAACCCGCAACTACATGCAGCTGAACTATGCCGGCGCCTACTATGTATTCGCCAACCTGAATGGCTGTATATCAGATACCGACAGCGTGGTAGTGGTAGTCAATACCGACCCGAATGTGAGCATTTACCCCACACCCGGCACTACGATATGTGACGGGCAAAAAGCAATTTTTACGGCCATACCTACCAACGGTGGCAGCGTGGGCTATGACTGGCGGGTGAACGGAGCCAGCAAAGGAGTAACAACAGCCAGCTATACTACCACCGGCTTAAAGAATGGTGACGAAGTGACCTGCCTGATGGTGAGCATAGGTACTTGTGCCACCACCTTTACCGATACCAGCAACGCTATAAAAATGGTGGTGCAGGACCTGAAAACCCCAAGCGCAACCATAACAGCAGATGCAGGTCCTTCTTTATTCCCTAATGAGCCGATCAACTTTACGGCCACAACACAGGACGCGGGAACTAACCCTAAGTACCAGTGGAAACGCAACGGGCAAAGTGTAGGCGGCGCCACGGGTAAGACATGGGGCGCTAACGCTAATTTCCTCACCAATGGCGACAATATCTGTGTACTCATTACCAGCGACTATGCCTGTCCGAGCCCTGATACGGCACTGAGCAACTGCATCAAGCTGGAGATAAGGCTGGGTGTAGAGGATATTGTCCGTGACAATAATATCCGTATTTATCCAAATCCGACGAGTGGTACTATTACGGTTACATCCTCTGCCATCATAGAGCAACTCACCCTGACCGACCTGGTCGGAAAGCAGGTGTTGAGCCAAACCGGCGGTAGCAAAATAGTTCATGCCGATATGAGCAGCCTTGCCGCAGGTGTGTACATCATTAAAGTGAATGGCAGTGTAGCGGGGAGGGTTGTTAAGAAGTAAGACCCCCTATCCCCCTCCCGCCTGGCGGGATGATATTCCGGGGAGACTAAAATAATATCCAGGTTTTTGCGAGCAGAGAAGCATGTCTGAATCAGGATTCACAGGATTGGAGGATTGGCAGGATTTTATTTTTTTGTGCTGCCCTTTGGATGAGTGGATAAATGCAGCTTATTGCAAGTTCTCTGGGGATGTCTCTCTGCGTTCGACATGACGGCTTTGATGGGGGCTGATCGGTACGGTGATAACAGCGATCAAAGGGGAAATGGTAAAAATATTATTGCTGAATGTGAGCAACAATAAAGGTGGATCACATTCCCCGCTCTTTGACTACACCTATAAGGATAGACAGCAACTCTGAAGGGACAAATGGTTTGTTGATGATGTTATGAATATTCAGCAACGATACTTTTTCGCGGGCTTCGTCCAGGATATCCGCTGTAAAAATTACAATGTGTACCCCGGGATAGTCTTTGCGGATAGTGGCAGATAATTCAAAACCATCCATATGCGGCATGTGCAGGTCTACCAACGCTATGTCATAGTCTTTATCCTTCATTAACGCCAGTGCCTCCCTACCGTTCTGCGCGCAGTCGGGTACAATGCCAAAGTGTTCCAGTTGCTTGCGGGCCACCATGATATTAACAGGGTTGTCTTCTACCAGCAGGAAACTAAGAGCGGCAAATCTTTCGCGCCAGGCTGCTATATCATGTTCCGGTTTTACGTCCCTGATACTGTGGTCTGCAGCAGGTAATTCCATTTCCAGGTCGAAGTAGAATTCAGTTCCTTCACCCGGTGTACTGGATAGTTTTATTTCGCTACCATGCAGTGCTACCAACCTGCGCGTAATAGCCAGTCCCAATCCTGTACCCGCATATTGCTGTGATGAGCGCTGCTGCACCTGCCTGAAGGAATCAAAAATGTTTGCCTGTTCGTCCTCTGCAATACCTATACCTGTATCTTTTACCGCGATGCGCAATTTGACAGCCTGTGCAGTTTTGCCCATAAGTGATATATCAACCGTAACAGATCCTTCTTCAGTAAATTTCAGTCCATTGCTTACCAGGTTGTTGAGTACCTGGCTGAGCCTTATCGGGTCGCCAGTCACCATTTCAGGAATACCTTTGTCTATCCGGGCCAGTAACTTCAGCCCCTTTGCCTGCGCCATTGTGCCAAACTGTGTGTTGATATTGCCTACCAGTTGCAATAGGCTGAAGGGTTCTTTTATCAACTCCAGGTTACCCGTATCTATCTTACTGAGGTCGAGGATATCATTTACTAATTGCAGCAGGTGCCTGGAAGAAAACATAAGATTGTTCACCAACTCTTCCTGCTCATCAGTATGATTAAGTTCCAGCAAATTGGCAATACCTATGATGCCATTGAGGGGTGTGCGTATCTCGTGGCTCATGACAGACAGGAACCTGCTTTTTGCTTTTGCCTCTTTCTCTGCCAGTATCCTTGCCTTCTCAGTTTCTTCCTTTAGCTTATGCTGTGCGGTAATGTCTCTTATCACCAATGCCAGCTTAGTGTGTTCGGGGCTTTTATGCTCGTTGATAAGCGACACTTTTGCGTTGAACCGCAAGCCTATCGAAGGGTCGATATGCGCGTAGTCTACTTCTGCTGTTTCTCCAGAAGCAATTACTTTATCTACCAGTGCATCCATCTGGTCGGCAAGGGGGCCCATTACCTCTCTTACCGTTTTGCCCAGGAAACGCTCTTTGGGCATGAACAACAAGCTCTCGTCGCGCACCCAAACATCAAGGAACACCTTGCGGGCATTTATTTCAAAGATGATATCATCTACTGATTTAAGCAGTTCGTTCAGATGGTTGTTCAACTCCTGTTGCCTGCCTTCTGCATGCAGTTTTTCTGAGTGTAGCCGGCGGAATATGAGCAAGCTGTTGAAAGTGGTTTGCATCGGCTCCAGGAAATCGACCATAGCAGCATCGTAACCACCCTTGCGGTTGGCCAGGCAAATGAGGCCTATCAGGTTATCGCCCAGGCTAGCAGGCAATCCGATGAAAGATCTTATTTCACCATTGTGCTTCTCGCCTGCATTAAAAATAATAACATCTTCGTCCTGTAATAAATGGGCGGTAAGCATGGCACGTAATGGCTCGTCAATATGCCCTGAGTCTGCCAATATCTCCAGTTGTGGTGTACGTGCATCTGTTACCAGTTCTGCAATACAACCTTCAGGACTATCCGTAACACTCATGGCCAGTTGCAGTAACTCAACAAAAAGATCTTTAGGGCATTTGCCCAGGTAAAACCTGTCCTGCACGTTTTTAAGGCCAAATAATAATTTGTTCTGAAGGCTTATCTGTTTGAGAGTAACGATCTCACCGTTATCGCCATAGGTGTTCTGATCCTGCATACAAAAAAGTGTTTTTGGTTGCCCGATTTTTCAACCAAGCGCCAACGATAAAAGTACTTTATTCTAAAATAAGAACATAAGACGCAGAAGCCTGTTTTTTCAACATTGCTATGTGGTGAATTCAGCTATCCGGCCCAAATCTCTCATCGTCAGCATCACAATATAAGCATTTGTATAGCAAACAATTATGATGCAAGAGCAATGTTAACACGGATTTATGTATTGCTTGTTTCCTTTATCGGAGTGTTTTTACTAATTTTCTGAAAATTACGTATAAGTGCGCGCAGATGAGTAAAAAACCATACGTTTCACCTTCGTTTTCATATGTGCCACTGGAGGAGACACTTGAGATCTTACCGAAGAAGAGGAAACTTTTTATTGGTATACCCAAAGAGACATCTTTCCAGGAGAATCGTATTGCCCTTACACCTGAAGCCGTATCCGTACTTGTGAACAACGGTCACCGGGTAATAGTAGAACATAATGCGGGGGTAGGATCTTTTTACCTGGACGCAGATTATAGTGAAGCAGGGGCGCATATAGCTTACGAACGTGAAGAGGTTTTCAAAGCCAATACCATCATTAAGTCAGCACCGATATCGGAAGAGGACCTGCCGCTGATGCAGCCCAACCAGTTTGTGATATCGCCTATACACATGCCCCTGCTGAAGCAGGAGATGATAGAACAACTGATGAAGAAAAAGATCATCGCTATTGCTTTTGACTCAATAAAAGATGATTCCGGCACTTACCCTATTGTACGCTCTATGAGCGAGATAGCAGGCAGCACAGCTATACTGAATGCTGCCAAGTACCTGAGTAATGTACATAATGGCAAGGGTATATTACTGGGTGGTATAACGGGCATTCCTCCCGCCAAAGTACTGATACTGGGAGCGGGCGTAGTAGCTGAGTATGCCGCACGTACCGCCATAGGGCTGGGCGCGCTTGTAAAAGTTTTTGACAACTCGATATACCGCCTGATGCGCCTGCAAAACAATGTGGGGCAGAGATGTTTTACCAGTGTGATAGAACCGGTAACACTGGCAGAAGAACTTGCAACTGCTGATGTGGCCGTAGGCGCATTGAAACCGGTGAACGGTATCACACCTGTAGTAGTAAATGAAGATATGGTGGCTAATATGAAAGCAGGCTCCGTGATAGTAGACGTGAGTATAGACCGTGGGGGATGCTTTGAAACATCGCGTGTGACCACACATGAAAAACCTGTTTATCGCAAACATGATGTAGTGCACTACTGCGTGCCGAATATTGCGTCGGGCGTGTCGCGGACAGCCTCAGGAGCCATAAGCAATGTACTGATGCCTATACTGCTGGACTGTGCCGATATGGGTGGCGTAGAAGGTATCATACAGGCGAAAAGCGGCATCAGGAATGGTGTGTACCTGTATAAGGGTTGTGTAACGAATGCGCCTATAGCCAGGCGATTTAATATGAAATATACTGACCTTGACCTGCTGCTGGCGTCGCAGAGTTGAGACTAAATAAATTTATATGCCAAATAACAGAATCAACAAGACCGTTGCCGGATACCACCTGCTGATGATACTATCAGCTGTGGACCACAAATTTATTGCCGAAGAAGATACCGTTATCAGGGATTACCTGGTACAGGAGTTTCCTATTACAGTAGACCTGGATAAGGAAATGGAGATCATCAGCGCGCTGAGTGCAGACCAGTGGGAAAATCACTACCGTCAAATGATGGATGACTTCTATGACGACTCTACCGAGAGTGAGCGCAACAACCTGCTGCAGTTTGCCATTGAGCTCACCAAGGCGGACAATGTGATCACTCAGGAAGAGAATTATTACCTGAACATGCTGTTTGATACCTGGAAGCCTGATGAGGCGTAATCACGTTCAAACTTAAAATAATAAAGCACCTGTAAGGATATTACAGGTGCTTTATTATTTATGATCAATTCTTCTTTTTAATAATCCCCCAGTGTCTCAGGTAATTGGGCCAATGCTTTGGCCAGTTGCTCATCGTTTGGCGCAATACCGTGCCACTCGTGGCTGCCTTCCATAAAGTCAACACCATGGCCCATACCTGTTTTCATCAGTATAACGATGGGTTTGCCTTTGCCGGTTTCAGCTTTGGCAGCTTCAAGGGCATCCACAACAGCAGCCATGTCGTTACCATGTTCCAGGTTCATTACATGCCAGCCAAAGGCTTCGAATTTCGCCTGCAGGTTGCCCAGGTCCATTACATCTTTGGTAGCACCGTCTATCTGCTGGCCATTCCAGTCGACAGTAGCGATGAGGTTATCAATTTTATGATGAGCGGCAAACATGATCGCCTCCCAGTTCTGCCCTTCCTGCAGTTCGCCGTCGCCATGCAGTGAGAATACCAATTGTTTATCACCATTCAGTCTTTTGGCTAAAGCGGCACCGCAAGCCACGCTCATACCCTGACCCAGTGAACCACTGGCGATACGAACGCCGGGCAGCCCCTCGTGTGTTGTAGGATGGCCCTGCAACCTTGAGTCAATTTTACGGAAAGTCTTCAGTTCATCGACCGGGAAATACCCAGCACGTGCCAGGACACTGTAAAAAACAGGAGAAATGTGTCCATTAGACAGGAAGAACAGGTCTTCACCTTTGCCATCCATATCAAAATCGGTGTTATACTTCATCATGTGGAAGTATAGTGCCACCATATATTCCGTACACCCCAGCGAACCACCAGGGTGTCCGCTCTGCACGGCATGTACCATGCGAACTATGTCGCGGCGAACCTGTGATGCTGTATCTTTTAATTGTGCTAAGTCCATTTTCCGTATTTCAAGGATCAAAAGTAATGGTTAGCGCCGACTTTTCAGAGAAAAAATGCAGCCTGTTGCACAACCTGTGTATATTGCAAATACTGCGAAAATGAATAAGGCTCAGCAACAATACTTTACAAAACAACTGGTGCAATGGCACAGCGTGGATAATAACCGCAACCTGCCGTGGAAAGAAGAGACCGACCCGTATAAAATATGGCTGTCGGAAGTGATACTGCAACAGACAAGGGCCCAACAGGGACTACCCTACTACCTGCGCTTTACAGAAGCTTACCCTACCATTGAGGATATGGCATCGGCAGATGATGAAGAAGTCTTCAGGCTGTGGCAGGGGCTGGGCTATTATAACCGCTGCCGCAATATGCTGGCCACAGCAAGATATGTGGCCAATGAACTGGGTGGCCATTTCCCTGACAGTTATGCAACAATATCCTCGCTGAAAGGTGTGGGTCCTTATACCGCAGCAGCCATCGCATCATTTGCCTACGGGCTGCCGCATGCAGTGGTAGACGGGAATGTGTACAGGGTGTTGTCGCGCTATTTTGGCATAGATACACCAATAGATAGTACTACAGGAAAGAAAGAATTTACAGCACTTGCTGACCGGCTGCTGGACAAGACTGATAGCGCCGGCTATAATCAAGCCATTATGGACCTGGGCGCTACCATTTGTAAACCTTCGGGGCCCTTGTGCGGTGAATGCCCGCTGCAAAAGAAATGTTTTGCCCGGCAACACGATATCATTAAAGACCTGCCGGTAAAAAGTAAAAAACTGAAGATACAGACGCGGTATTTTCATTATATCCTGTTTACCCACAACCATAAATTGTGGATACATAAACGTACAGGCAAAGACATATGGCAAAACCTGTATGAACCTTACCTGGTAGAACACACAGGCCCGCTTGATGCTGAAAAGCTCGCCAATAATGACACACTGAACAGCCTGAAGCTGAAAAAGGGAGCGCTTTCTGATGCCGGGTCATCCTCTCAAAGACTCACGCACCGTATTATTGATTGTCGTTTTTACACCTGCCCGCTTACTGCCGTACAGGCGACAAAACAGAAGGGCGGTTTATGGGTAAGTTTCACAGAGCTGGACAAATACGCCTTTCCGAAGTCGGTAGTATCATTTCTTGAAAAAAAATCATACTTTTATTAATATGGGTAATAAATTCAGTTAATTGGCATATAAATATGAGTTTCAATGAGAGGCGTTAATAAAGTTACATTGATAGGAAATTTGGGGAAAGATCCGGATCTGCAATACCTGGAAGGCAATATAGCAGTAGCTAAATTCCCGCTGGCTACTACGGAAACCTATAAAGACAAAACAGGTAACCTGGTATCCCAGACAGAATGGCACACAGTAGTACTATGGAGAGGATTAGCTGAATTGGCACAAAAATACCTGCATAAGGGCAGTTTGGTATACATAGAAGGCCGCCTGCGCACCCGCAGTTGGGAAGATAAGGATAAAAACCGCCGTTTCAGTACTGAAATAGTGGGTGATAACCTGGTAATGCTGGATAAACGTAAGGACGGCAATGGCGACGAGGTTAGCAGTAATGACAGCTTTCCAGACCAGGACATCAGCTACAATTCAGGCGAAGGCGACAAAGACAATCTGCCATTCTGATAAATAAATAATGGTAAAGAAAGGGGAAAGACTTGCTGAAATTCTCTCCCTTTTTTTATTTTTGAAAAAGAACCAAATCGTATAACTACTTGGACAGCGCAGCAGAGGGTGATCCGAACCTTTCAATACTATTAATGATGGCTAATAATGAGGCGTTCCCTGCCTCAGCAGTTACCATACTCATCATCATCATACTGGTACAGTTGTTGCTGACCGCAATTACTTCAGGCTCTGAAACAGCCTATTTTTCACTTACCTCCAAGGACATCAACTACCTGAAGACCAAGGAAACCGGCGCTGCCAGGCAAACCATACGCCTGCTGGACCAACCCAAAATGCTACTGGCTACCATACTGATAGGTAACAACTTCATCAACATATCGATAGTTATCACCATGAAACTGCTGATGGACAAGCTGTTTCCCGGTATGAGCGAAGCCATGCTTTTCATTGTGAATGCTGTTGTGGTAACATTCTTACTCGTATTATTCGGTGAAGTGCTACCAAAAGTATATGCTACACAGAACAATATGCGCGCGGCACTTTTTGCCGCCCCTATACTGCAAACACTCAACAGGCTGTTTCGCCCCGTAAGCCGTTTGCTGGTGTCGTCTACCAATTACATTGAGAAACGCATCGGCTCAAAAACAGCCAGTGCTATCAGCGGCAAAGATTTCGAGCATGCGATAGAACTGACAGTGGGGCACACGGCAACCAAGCAGGAGGTAAATATCTTCAAAGGAATACTGAAATTCAGCAATATATCCGTTACGCAGATCATGCGTACTCGTATGGATGTGGGTTGCATACCTTATGACATCAGTTTTGCAGAGGTGCAGAAGATAGCCATAGAGCTTGGTTATTCTCGTATGCCTGTGTATAAAGAAAGTCTCGATAAGATAGTAGGTATCATACATACTAAAGACTTTCTGCCACATATGGACGAAACCACGTTTGACTGGCATACGCTTATCAGGCAGGCCTATTTTGTACATGAAGGCAAAATGATCGAAGACCTGCTGAAAGAATTCCAGACGAAACGCATTCACTTTGCCATAGTGGTTGACGAGTTTGGCGGTACTTCAGGCATCGTTACGCTGGAAGATATCATGGAGGAGATAATTGGTGAGATAAAAGATGAGTTTGACGATGATGAACACCAGTACAAAAAAATAGATGATAACAACTTCATATTTGAGGGTAAAACCCTTATTAATGATGCTTGTCGCATCATGGGCCTGTCGTCAGATACTTTTGATGAAGTAAGGGACGAAAGTGACTCTATAGCAGGATTAGTGCTGGAACTGGCAGGGAAATTCCCTGCTGTGAATGAGATGGTCAGCTACCAGAATTATGACCTGACAGTACTGAACCTGGACAAAATGCGCATACAACGCGTAAAAATAACCATCAACCGCCCACAGGAAGAAACTGAGGCGGAAGAATAGCTATCCTTCTTCGAACTACCCGAATATTATTACTCTTTTACCTTACAGGTATTAATACCGAAAAGCGTATACAAGGGACAAAAGTTAAGCAGGCTTGTCAGTAAAAAAACAGCTGCTACAACCATTAATACAATACCCAGTGTTCCTGTAATAATATCAGCAAAGTATAAACCTGCAATAATAAGAGCTACAAATATTCTCAGCCTTTTATCCGCTGTACCCATGTTTCTTTTCATAATCCTGTTATTTTATAAAGGTTCAAAACAATTATCAAATGTAGCTACATCACTTGCTACATAATATGATATATGTCATACAGAGGGGTAATTTATATCACCATAACAAAAGGGCCAGGAATATGTTTCCCGACCCTTTGAATATTATATTTACAGCCTCTTCTACCGGGTCAATGTTACACGACCTGCAGCTATTACTTCACCGCCTTGCTGCAAACGATAGATATATACCCCCGCCGGTAAAGCATGTGTATCCCATACCGCTTTGCCATTGTTATCCAATCTTACTGATCCTGCTTTTTGTCCTACTATATTATTCAATTCCACTGTTATTGCTCCTGCAGTTGTTGGTTCGCTGTATTCAAAAATAACATAATCGCGTGCCGGGTTAGGATAGACTTTCAGCAAAGCTTTCTTATTATCCATATCCCCGATACCTGTAAGCACTTTTACTGTAATACCATTGCTTATAGCAGTTGTGGGTTGCGGACAACGATAGTTGCTCGTCACCTCTACCGTTATCACATCATTATCACTGATCGTATTCGCACTCCATTTATAGCTCGTTGCCCCCTGTACATTCTGGCCATTGCGCTTCCACTGGAACTTAGGTGCCGGACCACCGTTCGTTACTACCGCGGTGAACGTAACATACTCATCTATCTGTAAGGTCCTGTTCGGGTCGGCAGTAATAGTAACCGATGGCGCCAGCCATGGCAATACTTTCATATCCACATCATTGCCCTGGTCTGTGTAAGCGGAGCTACACTTTGTATATTCCGTCATGTCGCACCTTACCACATCGCCATGATTCAGGGTTGTACTGCTGTAAGCAGGAGTATTCGTACCCACAGGGAACCCGTTCACGAACCATTTGTAGGTGGGTGTGCCTGCATAATTATTCGGCAGTGCTGTGAAGCTTGCTTTGTCGCCTACACATATCGTATCACCCGGTGTAGGGAAAATAACTACGAATGGTAGCGGGTTGATGGTGACCACTGTACTGCCTTCTGCTGATGTACAGCCATTAACCGTTGCCGTTACCTTGTAAGTACCCGTATCGCCAAACTGCATATTGGCCCGGGTTGGGTTCTGTGTTGTAGCACTGTAGTTGTTCTTGCCTGTCCATGTGTAAGTAGCTCCTGATATATTGCCAGCCTGTAACTGTAAGGTCTCGCCTGAACACAGCGGACTGCTGTAGCTTGCCGTTGGTGCGGCAGGTATCGGGTACACGGTAGCAAGGGTACTGTCTTTGAAGGAACAACCATTCAGGTCTACCGTGGCTACATACCAGCCTGTGGCCGATGCCGTACTGTTGGCTACATATGTGTTCTGCGTATTGGCGCTGAAACTGTTGGGCCCCGTCCATGTATAGGTGGCGCCTGTACTCGAAGTGCTTATATTGATGTAAAGCGTATCGCCCGCACACTCAGGGCCACTGTTACTTGCCGTCGTGGCTGTTGGCAGTGGTTTCACCAGCACGGTTGCTGTGTCTTTGCTGATACAGCCATTCATCGTGGCTGTTACTATGTAGTTGCCCGACATAGCTGTGGTCGTATTGCTTAGGGATGGGTTCTGTTGGGCTGAAGTGTAGCTGTTGGGGCCTGTCCAGCTATAGCTTACATTGCTACTGCTGCTCGACGAGGTCAGGTTCAGTGTTTCACCAGAGCATATGGGTGTATTACTACCTGCTACTGGTTTGTTAGGCAATGGTTTTACCTGTACGGTAAGGGTATCTTTCAATGCACAGCCGTTCAGCGTAGCGGTAACATAATAATCCCCATTATGAGCCGGGACAGCACCGCTGATAAAAGGACCCGGATTAGTAGAATTGAAACCATTAGGGCCTGACCATGCATAGGTAACTCCTGTTGAGGTAGAGGATGCAGAGAATAGTATGGTTGCGCCCGTACACAAAGGACTGTTCACCGACGTGGTGAAGTTGGCAGGACGGGGTTTTACCAGTACCGTTACCGTATCTCTTGAAACACAATTTCCGTTGTTCGCATACAAAACATAATCGCCTGACATGGTTGTTGTTGCCCCGGTAATAACAGGATTCTGTGCATTAGAAGAATAACTGCCTGGCCCGCTCCAGCTATAGGTATTAGAAGAGCCATTGGCCGTACCGAATAACTTCAATGTATCATCGGCACATACAGGGCTGTTAGTAGTAGCAGTGGTGCCCGTAGGGCCGGAACCTGCATATACTACTGCTGTGGTAGTATCTTTTGCCTCGCAGCCGTAAATGTATGCGGTGACGATATAATTGCCACCATTGGCAGGAACAGGATTAGGAATAGATGGGTTTTGCGCAGCTGAGGTAAAACTGTTGGGGCCTGTCCAACGATAGCTGACACCCGATGTGGTCGTAGATGCGGTCAGTCTTAAAGTATCATTATTACAAACAGGGCTGTTGTTATTGGCTACGGGCTTTGCAGGCACAGTCGTGCCGATGCCTATATTCACGCCATTATCATAAGTAGTATCCTGGCCATTGCTGGATATCATACGAATACGATAACCACTACCTGTTGTGGTATTGGTTGGTATGATGCCTGTGATTGTATCAGAATAATAAGACGATTTAGTACCTATATTCACCGGGTTTGCAAAACTTCCCGATGCATCGGACAACTGGAGCGTAAATACATTGTTGGTCTGGAAGAACAATGGGGAAGTATTAGCATAATAGGGTACGCGAATGGTATCTCCTGCACATAATGTACTGTCTGTGAAGTTGACACCAAAGCGTTTAGCAATTTTCACAACAACAGAATCAAAATAATAATATATAGTTGCATTACTGGTACTGCATGAAGTAGTAAGGTTACTACCCTGGCGAAACCCGCCAATAGCGATATTGTCATAGGTTGAATCTGCTGTGAAGTTCTTAGTGAGCCTTACCCAGTTTTGCGTGTCTGATACAACAATATTGGTCCATTCTACTTGTGGCGTCACCCCGGGTGTCGTAGTCGTACTGTAGGAAGAAGGAGCGGCATCAAAAAAATAAACTCCTATGTCATTCGTACCACAAGGGGTCACATTGGACAGGTTAACAGAAAGCGACACCTCGTATGTAAATCCTACCTGCATCGGTGTAATAGCCCTTGTAACATATTCTTTGTACGGATTGGTACCTGCGTTGCTGTACCCGCCCATATAACCATTACCACTGGCTGCAAGTTGGTATCCGCGAAAATTATTCGGAACACCTACGCCAGACGTGCCGGATGTATAACATGAATTAAAATAATCGGACGTACCTGTAGTGAATTGCGACCAGCCTGTGCAAACATTTGTTTGTGAAAGGTTAGTCGGGCAACTTGTATAATATTCAAAATCTCCGTTAGGGACAAGGTTCTGCTGTGCAGAGACAGTATTAACCGCTGATGCCATTAAAAGCACAGCCAATAATTTCTTCATAATATTCAGAATCGTTTACCAGTTAAATATATTAAAAAAGCATCAATAGGGATATTAAAATGCAGAAAACAAGGACGGAATACATCAGCCCTTTTGCCAATATTACAATTCGCCTTTTCTCACTTACCTTTGCAACCTTAAAAAATCAATATGCGTGTAGCAGTAGTCGGCGCCACAGGGCTTGTGGGCAGCACCATTCTGAAGATCATGGAGGAAAGGAATTTTCCGGTAACAGAACTGATACCTGTGGCTTCTCAGAAGTCGGTAGGCAATAAGGTGCAATTTGGAGGTAAAGAATGGACAGTGGTATCGGCCGATACGGCTATTGAAATGAAGCCGGCACTGGCTATATTCTCCGCGGGCGGGGCTACTTCGCTGGAACTGGCACCAAAATTCGCTGAGGCTGGTTGCCGGGTAGTAGACAATTCATCGGCATGGCGCATGGACCCTACCAAAAAACTGGTAGTACCTGAAGTGAATGCGCATGACCTGACAAAAGATGATATGATCATAGCGAACCCGAACTGCTCTACTATACAAATGGTCATGGCTTTGAAACCGCTGCACGACCAGTACCGCATAAAACGCGTGGTAGTAAGTACCTACCAATCCGTTTCCGGTAGCGGTCAAAAAGCAGTAAGTGAGATGGAAGCTCAACGCAATGGCAGTACTGAGCACCAGGTCTACCCGCACATAATAGACAAAAATGTCATCCCGCAGATAGATGTTTTCCAGGACAACGGCTATACCAAAGAAGAGATGAAGATGGTGCTGGAAACCAACAAGATAATGGGCGACAACACCATAAAAGTAACTGCTACCACTGTAAGGGTGCCTGTAAGCGGAGGCCACAGCGAAAGCGTGAATATTGAGTTTCATCATGATTTTGACGAGCATAAGGTAAAACAATTGCTATCGGACTTCCCGGGAGTAATAGTAGTAGACAACCCGGAAATGAACAGCTACCCAATGCCATTGGACGCTGCCGGCAAAGACGAAGTATTCGTTGGCCGTATCCGCAGGGACTACTCACAGCCAAATACCCTGAACTGCTGGATAGTGGCAGATAATCTGCGTAAGGGAGCCGCCACCAATGCAGTACAAATAGCCAAAGTATTGCACAACAACGGCTGGATATAAGGTTAACACGGCATTAATCTTCTGTCACAGGATTGTAAAGACTTGCTTTGCAACAAGCCCAAAGCCCTGCGTGTGCGTACCTTTGAAGACTAAAAATCTATACTGGATGAACTTTAAGTCTACACTGAGTATTCTTGCCGTAGCAATCAGCTTACAGGCAAACGCACAATCCTGGGTCGCTGACTCCGTGGAAATGGGTGCTAACTACAAAGATGATATATTTTATGACCTGTCTAACGGGAATGACTATTCTGCTACCGCAGACAACTGGGATATTGCGTTCCAGATGACCGTTTTCGGCGATCCGATGTTTAATGCTACTGTTCGTGCCAATCACATCAAACGCGATGTACAGGTTTATTCGCTGCACAAGCAAGCAAGCACAAGCTTTGGCACACTTACAGCCAGCGATACTGTGGTAACACAGAGTAACCAGCTTGTAAATATTGACACCAGCTGGGGTACCGGTGCTTTTACCAACAACAGGGGTTCTAATCCTTTTGATTACGGATGGGGTGCATATAACTCAACTACCCACTTTTTGGATGGCGACTCGTTGTACCTGGTTAAGGCCAACGGTGTTTTTTACCAATTGTGGCTGAAACAATATGTTAGCTTCGGCTCTCCTGGCTCTGTAGGGTACAAGTTCAGGGTGGCTCTTTGGGATGGCACAGGCGATCGCTCAGACAGTGTAATGAGGGTGAGCCCTTATGATGACCGTCTTTTTGCCTATTACGACCTGGCTACCGGTACTATAATAGACAGGGAACCTGCTCGCAAAAACTGGCACCTGTTGTTCAAACAATACCAGAAGAATGGTCAACCGGGCGGACAGAATCCTAACAAATTGCAGGCTTATACCGGCGTACTGGTAAATGACCATGTAAAAGTGGCTAAGATCACAGGTGTATCTCCTAACAATATCAACAGCGGCAACTACACGTCTTCACTTTCCGCATTGTCAGTAGAGACCAACACCATTGGTGACGACTGGAAAACATTCAATGGCGGAACGTTCATGTACGAGTTGGATACTAATACCAGCTTCATCATAGCTCCTGATACTGCGGGTGGAAAGCAAACATACTACCACTTGCGTTTCACCAGGTTCGATGGTGGTTTTGCGCCTAACACAGGTAAAGTGATATTTGAGACAAGGGTACTGGGTATGATAAGTGTAGGTGTAAATGATGTTACAGGAGTAAGTAAAGCTCAATACAGCATTTACCCCAACCCATCTGCAACAGAAGTGAACATTGTGGTAGATGCAAAAGAAGCAGTTGCTAATACCATGATGGTAGTGACAGATATTACAGGTAAAGTAATGCAGCAGAGCCGCGTGAACATTACCAAAGGGTTGAATGCTTACAAACTGGATGTGGCTGCATACCCTGCAGGCACCTATATAGTAACTGTTGCTAACAGCAACTGGAGCGTAAGTGATAAGGTTTCTGTACAGCACTAATAGGGTTGTACATGCAGAAATAAATACAAACCTTGCTACCTGCTCAACAGGTAGCAAGGTTTTTTGAATAATAAAGAAATATATAGTCAATTGAAAAGGATCTGCTATTTGCTGGGATTTATGTTTTGTTCTTTTGCTGTTGCTGCACAATCAATCAGTGTACAACTGGTAGACAAGAACAATGGCAACACCATACCTTTCGCTTATATAAACATGATGTCTGCCGTAACAAATGCTGTAATGAATACTGTGCAGACTGACGAAAATGGCAATGCAACACTGATACCCGAGCAATATCCTTTTTCCATTGAAATAAATGCGCTGGGTTTTGAATCTGTAAAGAAAACATTCCCCACTTCGCCCGCTGCTAACCGCCTGACCATTTACATGAGCAAAAAGTTCTCTTCGCTGAATGAAGTTGTGATCACAGGGTTGAATACCCCGATGAAACAGAAGGATGCTTTGTCGATGTATAAGATCATTACGAAAGAACAGATACAGGCACAGGGTGCCGTTACACTGAACGAGGTAATGAAGAACCAATTGAATGTTCGAGTAGACAACGATAACATCCTGGGCTCGAGCATGAGGATGCAGGGTATGAGTGGCGATAAAGTAAAAATACTTATAGATGGGCTACCACTCAACGGACGTGAGGGCGGTAACATCAACCTGAGCCAGATCAACATGAACAATGTGGACCGTATTGAGATCATACAAGGGCCTATGAGTGTTGTTTATGGTACCGATGCGCTGGGTGGCATCATCAACATCATTACCAAAACCGAGACCAAACCATTTTCTGTAAATGTGGGTGCCTACTACGAAACGATAGGCAGGTATACTTACGATGCCTCTATTACCAAACGCATTAACAAAAGGAACCAGATCACGCTCGGTGGCGGCTCTAATGCCTTCCAGGGCTGGAAGCCAATTTCACAATACAAAATATATAACGAAGATACTTTGTTGTATCAGCGTAGTTTTCTTTTCAAGCCCAACACACAATATTTAGGCAACTTTGCTTATTCATATGTAGCGCCTTCGGGGTTCAACGTCCATTTTGCCAGCGATTATCTGAATGAGCACGTGACCAACAAAGGTAATCTCGAAACATGGGACCCATTCAATGGTGCTTATGCGTATGATGAATATTATAATACTCAAAGATCAATGAACCGCCTGTCATTAAGCGGCAAACTGGGCAAAAAAGGTACATGGCAAAGCCAGAATGGCTATATGTTGTATTACCGTACCCGCAACAACTATAAAAAGGACATGGTGACCCTGACACAGGAACTCAATCCTCAGCAGGGCTCACAAGACACTTCATCATTCAGTGATGTGTATGCGCGTGGTAGCTATAGCAACAGCCTTAACAGGTTTTCTTATACCGTCGGTTACGACATCAACCTGCAATATGCCTACAGTCTGAAAATAAATGGTAACAACAAGACCATACAAGATTACGCAGCTTACACCAACTTGTCGTATGAGCTGCTGAAAGACAAATTGAAAGTACAAGGTGGCTTAAGAGGCTCCCTTAACTCATTGTATAATCCACCCGTTATTCCAAGCGTGAACCTGCTGTATACACCCGTAAAAAAAATACAGGTACGTGCATCTTATGCCGAAGGATACAGGGCACCGTCATTGAAAGAAATGTACCTGAGCTTTATAGACCTGAACCACCACATACTGGGTAATGAGAACCTGAAAGCAGAAAGCAGTCAGCATTTCCAACTTTCTACGTCATACCAGGCATATGAAAAAGAAAACGACTACCTGCAACTTATACTCACCGGCTACTATAACAATGTATTTAATGGCATAACGCTGGCACCCACACACCCCGAAGATTCTACCAGCATCGACTACACTTATGCCAACCTGTCTCACCAGACCAATACGATCGCATCGGTACAGGCAGATGGACAATACAGCAGGTTGCACTACCAGGTAGGCTATTCATACAATTACACCTTTGCAGAGCCCGGCAGCTATGCTGCTTTTTCGGCCAGCGAAGCTACCGCTACTATACAATATGCCTGGAAGAGGCCCGGACTGAATGTAAATGTCTTTTATAAGCTCAGTGGCAAACAACCATTCCTGCAATCAAATATCGATGGCAGTGCATCCTTCAACGGAGTACAAAAAGCATTTCAGTTATGCGATATATCGCTGGAAAAGAAATTCTTCGACCGCAAGTTGCAGGTTGTAGCAGGCGTTAAGAATGTGTTTGACTTTCAGCAGGCTACGGTGAGCGGCAGGGTATCATCGGGCACACACGGTGGCGGCACCTCCAGCTTCCTACCCAGGAGTTTCTTCACTTCGGTAAGGTTCTCAATTAATTAAGCACAAGCACTAAGAGCAACTGATCTTTTCTACCCTTCTTTCATGGCGGCCACCTTCAAACGGTGTACTGAGGAATGCATTCATCATTTCTTCTGCCAGCTCAACAGATACAAAACGTGCCGGTATGCAAAGTACATTAGCATTGTTATGCTGGCGGGCCAGCTGTGCCAGTTCTACATTCCAGCATAGTGCTGCGCGTATACCCTGGTGTTTGTTGGCTGACATACATACTCCATTTCCACTGCCACATATCAGGATACCTGCGGCTGCTTTCCCCTGTTCTACCATTTCTGCCAGCGGATGCGCATAGTCAGGATAGTCAGTACTTTCAGTACTGTAGGTACCTTTATCCTCTACCTGCCAGCCGGCTTTTTTCAGTGCCTCTATTAATATTGATTTATACTCGAAACCTGCATGATCGCCGCCTATAGCAACAGGTAATTCATTGTTAAAAACTGCTTGCATAATTATCGTTTTAATCTCTGCGTTTCAGATAGTCTTTGTTGGCGCGTTCGCTGATAGCAATAGATACTTCGTACAACAACAGCATTGGCACACACACTAAAAATAAAGAAAATACATCAGGAGGCGTAATGACCGCCGCCAACACAAATATGATCAGTACAGCAAAATTTCTTTTACCGCGCATTACCTGTGGTGTCAGCAACCCTATCCTCGAAAGGAAATATACCAACACCGGTAACTCAAACACAATACCCACACCTAATACAAGATCGCTCAGCGTATCGTAATAGTTAGACATGGTAATGATATTCTTAAATATCGGGCTGAGGGTATAATTGGCAAAGAAATTAATAGTGAATGGTGCAATGATATAATAGGCAAAAAGCACTCCCATGAAAAACAGCAATGACGACCAGAAGACAATACCCCGGGCGTGTTTCAACTCGGCTGCTGTAAGTGCGGGCTTGACAAAACGCCAGAACTCCCAGAATACGTACGGGAATGCAATAATAAAGCCCAGCATGAACGAAACTGAGAAACTCATCATGAACTGGCCCGAAAGCTCTGTGTTCTGAAAGGAAATATTGATCTCCTTCATACAAAGCGAACTGACTTTTATCATATCAGCCAGTTTGCACATCCACTGGTAGGTAATGAATTCCGGTTTGGCCGGACCCATTATTATTTTGTCGAAAACAAAGTCCGTATTGATAAAAATGAATATCGCACCTATAATCACTGCCACGAGGGAGCGAACAATATGCCAGCGCAACTCCTCTATATGATCTATAAAGGACATCTCGGCATTGGGATCCTTAGTATTGCGTTTGTTAAGTACCTTTTTTAGCTTACTCACTTTGTCAACTTACAGGCGGCAAAGTTAGATAAATATATACCTGCGTGTATAAACTATTATAAATAAAAAAGCGGCATACGTGCCGCTTCTACTTATAAATTGAAATAATATTTATCGTTTATATACTTTAATGGAACAGGTATAATATTCCAGCTTTTCTATTTGCTGCTCCCTGTTCAGCCGGTTCAACCTGTTGGTGCCTGTTATTTTTATACTGTTTTCTTTCGGCAGCGTATTCAACAGGTCTATTATCGCATCGGAAGCTACAGCATATGTAGTACCCTCACTCTCACTTTCTTTACCTGTAATAATACCGATGATCGTACCCGACGCATCTGCTACAGGAGCACCGCTCTGCCCGGGTCCTGCAGTGATATCCAGCCTGTATTGTGTAGAATCACCACCATAACCATTTTTAGCGCTGATATATCCTTCGTTATACACGATCTCATCCTGTGGGAAACCCAGAGTAAACACTCTCGCTCCCAGTTTCCTCTTATTCCTCGCTATATTATATGGTATTTCCTGTTTGCTGAACTTAAAATTCTTTGATTCTACCTTAAGAATTACAACATCAGTCGTTTCATTAAATGCTACTACATCAGCTTTGTAATATTCTCCATCTTTGTTCTGTATGTATATGGAGTCAGCACCTGTGATAACGTGGTAGCTACTAACCAGGTACCCGTCGTTGGTGATAGCAAAGCCGGTACCCGTGTACCTTGCCTCCTGTTGTGGCGTGTAGGTCTGTTTCTTAATGTCACCTATTATCTTATTCTGCGAACGCTTAACTGTTTCCAGGTCGCGACGCAACAGGCTGTATTGCGAGGCTATTTTGTTATTGTTGTGCTGTGCTACCCAAAAAGTAGTTAGCGAAGTAAGTATAGCTATACCTGCTGCTATGGCTGCAGTGCGCCAGTTGTTGTGCCACAGCGAGATAGTTTTTGTCACCAGAGGTGAATGCTTTTCCGCAATAACTTGTTCGTGTATATCCTTCAGCAGTTGCCTGTATTCTTTTTGTTCGCCACTGCCTTTCAGTGAGCGTAACATATTAATACAGTCCTGGAATTCAGATGCAAATACCGAATCTACTGTCTTTCGCTCCTCTATGGCATGTTTATCCTCACCTGTAAGTTTTCCTTCCAGGTAAGCCTCGGCCATTT
This sequence comes from Chitinophagales bacterium, assembly GCA_020636495.1. Taxonomy (NCBI): domain Bacteria; kingdom Pseudomonadati; phylum Bacteroidota; class Chitinophagia; order Chitinophagales; species Chitinophagales bacterium. The sequence continues at coordinate 67,379 of JACJXQ010000009.1, forward strand.
GCCATATATTGTTATCGTATAACATCACAGATCATCATTTCACTTGTGTGGTATAAAATATTTTCTTCAATCGTGCCAGGCACTTATATTTCTGTGTCTTGGCGTTGTCTGCATTGGTATAGCCAAAATCAGAGGCTATCTGTTGCATATTATTATTCTTAAAATAGAAGGAGCGGAGTAACGAACTGCAGGGTTCCCCAAGTCGTTGCAATGCATCATCCAGTTGTTTATAATGCATCTCCCTTTCGTGATGGGCTTTTATGTCATCTTCATAATTCCCTTCAATATTAATCTCCTCTTCATCGTCTATTGCTATGTGCGACTTTGGCTTTGCCTGTACTTTTTTATACCAGAGGTTGCGTGCGATAGCAAAAAGGTACGTACTCAGTTTACAAGTCAGCTCCAGGTCACCTCCCTTTGCCTTTTCGTACAACACGATCATCGACTCCTGGCAAACATCTGCCGCATCATTCTCATCTCCACCTGCTTTTACAATCCATTTGCTGATAAAACGGTAATGATCGCGGTATACCTGCTCCATCACCAAACGGTTGCCCAAAGCCAGCTGCCTTACTATCTCCTGTTCCGTGTATAGCTCTTTCTCCAATTATTAATATGATTTTGCTCAAAAGGTAACCCAACAATATTTACGTATTTGTTGTTATTCCTTATTATACCTGTAAAGTTAAGGGCAATAAGATTAGAATGGCAATCTAATATGCCTTGCCCGCAAAACATATAAATAATATTTTATTGTATTATTTTGTGCATAAGTGGGTTACCTTTTGGTTTTCGGGGTATAAACATTTATACAAAACTTAAAACTGAACTATTATGAAATTTGTAAAATTCGGAATTTTCGCATTTGCATTAAGCCTTTTCGTTATCTCTTGTGGTAACAATGAAACAGCTGAAGATAAAGCTGAAGACATGACAGAACACATGGAAGAAGCTGCTGATGATGCTGGTGAAATGATGGATGAAGCTGCTAATGAAGTAGACACAGCTATGCACGAAGCAGGCGAGAATATGGAAAACGCTGCTGAAGATGTAAAAGAAGCTGCACACGACGCTACCCACTAAACGATACTGGATTAACCAAAACTAAAAAGCTGCCGGAAATTCCGGTAGCTTTTTTTATGAAATTAAAAATCACAAATTACTCATTATCAATTTTTTTCAAATAACAATAAAAAAACTTTAAAAAAATATGCGGATTGCAGGTTACCTTTTTTTGTTGTTTGTATTAATGAGTAAACTATTCATTTTTAAAAAACTACAATTATGAAATTCGTAAAATTAGGCATCTTCACTCTGGCATTAGGTATGTTCATCGCTTCTTGCGGTAGCAACGAATCAGCTGAATCTACTGAAGAGGCTCCAATGACTGAAGAAGTAGCTCCTGCTGCTGAAGAAGCTCCAATGACTGAAGAAGCTGCTCCTATGACAGATTCTACAGCTGCTCCTGCTGAAGCTCCAGCTACTGAAGAAGCTGCTCACTAATTTTTATATTAGTAAGAGAAGAAATAAAAAACATCGGCCAGTGGCCGATGTTTTTTTATGCTTTAAAACCCAGGGTTGTTATTCTTTTCCTGCCACCACAATTACGATCTCGCCCTTGGGTGGTTTGGCCTCATAGTGCGCCGCAAGTTCTGTAACGGTTCCCCGAAGCGTCTCTTCAAACATTTTGGTCAGCTCTCTGCATACAGCAGCCTGTCGTTCAGGGGCCAGGTATTCACCTAATTCCTTTAATGTTTTTACCAGCCTGTGCGGACTTTCATATAGTACGATCGTCCTGTCTTCGTCAGCCAGTTTTTTAAAGAAGGTTTGCCGACCCTTTTTCTGTGGGGGAAACCCTTCGAAACAAAAGCGATTGGATGGTAATCCTGATTGTACCAAAGCAGGAACAAATGCACTGGCACCTGGCAGGCACTCTACTTGTATATCATTGCGGATGCATTCCCTTGCCAGCAAAAAGCCGGGATCGGAAATACCGGGCGTACCGGCATCTGTAAGCAGGGCGTAAGTTTTGCCTGCTTTCAGCTCATCTATTATCTTCTCCAGTGTTTTGTGCTCGTTGTGCTGGTGATGCGGGTACAGCGGTTTGTGGATATTATAATGATTCAGCAACACCGAACTAGTACGGGTATCCTCACACAAAATGGCGTCAACTCTGTTCAGTATTTCTACTGCACGGTAAGTAATATCGCCCAGGTTGCCTATCGGGGACGGCACGAGGTATAATCGTATATCCTTTTCCTGCTGCAAAATTTAGCCTTCAATTACAGAAAGGTCGAATTGCTCCATTACAGGATTAGCCAGTAGCTTTTTGCACGCGTCATTCGCCATAGCTTCCGCCTCTTCTTTTGAGCCTGCTTCTATGTTCAGTGTAATGTGTTTACCTATGCGTACGCCGTCTATTGCATTCAGTCCCAGGTTGTGCAGACTGTTGTTCACAGCTTTACCTTGAGGATCCAGCAATTCTTTCAGAGGCATTACATTAATGTGTGCTATATATTTCATCAAAAACTATTTTATACTTCGCTTGGTTTATGAATAAATGATAACAGAATATAGAGTAGGAATATTACAGGTATGATAGCTATATGCAGTACAAACCAGCCTGCTATACCTGCTACTATCAAGATAAGTTGCGGCCATATAGCAGCGATACTGAAACCTGATGGCATCAGTTTAAAGAAGCGTATTTTAGACAACATCAGCCAACTAAACAGGACGATGATGATGTAAATAACCCACTTGTTCTGCAGGTACATACCCATACCAAAAGGATTGTACCAGTTGATAAGCGGGAATGATGCAATGAACAATCCTACAGCGGGGGTAGGCATACCTATAAAATGTGTTTTCTGCTCAGCAGAACTCTGGTTGAACTTAGCCAACCTGACTGCTGCTGCGCATGCAATAATAAATGCAGGCACCATGGCAAACATATTCACGTCCAGAGCATAAGGCTCTGCCATATAGCTGGCCCACAGCATTTTGAACAGTATCATAGATGGTGCGACTCCAAATGATACCACGTCGGCCAGTGAATCCAGGTCTTTACCAATAGGAGAAAATACCTGTAATGCCCTGGCTGCCAACCCGTCCAGCATGTCGAACACAGCCGCGAGCAATATGAACAGTGCTCCCATATAGGCCTGCTCCGTGCCTATCACCCAGTATTCGTTGTCGTTGAACGAGGATACGAAGGGTTGTGCATTAAGTATAAAAGCAATGGCTATACACCCGCTTACCAGGTTGGCCAGTGTCAGCAAATTGGGTAAATGCTTCATGTGTTGGCAAAGATAATAGCTTATTACGGAAGCTAAGACAAAAATTAATGGGGCTGATTGCCCCATTAATAAAATATCTTTTTAAAATTCAGGCACTGGCCCGCTTATAAAAATGAAAAACCAAGATGTATCTGTATCGTACCCAGTTTCCAGCTTTCACCTACTGATGAAAGGTTCTGATCGCTAAGTCCGAATGTATACCGGATACCGGCATTGAGTTTTGCAGGCAATTTCAGTTGCAAACCTACCACACCAGCAAAATCGCTGGTATTGAAAACTGTTGAAGTTGGCGTATTCAATATACCATCCTTATCCTTGGCAGACAGCAGGCTGCTGAATTGCGGGCCTAACTGTATGCTGGCATTGCCAAACATTTTCAGGTTCAGCAATACCGGGATATGCAGATATACAGCAGAGAAACTGCCTTGTGAAGTGCTATCTACAGGATTGAGCAACAATCCTGCATCCTGGAAACTTCTACCCTGGCCCGTAAATGTAGTGGTACTCACCAGGGCTTCGATCTGCCCTGCAATTTTTTTAACGCCTACACTACCAAAAGCACCGGCCAGTATGCCGGACCTGTAACCACCTGTCCATGTACTACCTTGTAAACGGGTAAAGTTCATTCCCGCCTTCAAACCGATGTTTACATCAAGAGGCCCCGGTTGTGCAAAGGCCAATACGGGTAAAAAAGCGCATATCAGTAACAAAAACTTTTTCATATCCTCTGATTTTGTACAACAAATATATTAATCCTGAACGAATTATGCAGACAGGCTAATACCGTTAAAGAGATATAACAAGAAATTCACTTTTCAGGGGCAGGCATTCTTTCACGACCATATCTATCAACTCAATACCGCATATGGGGTAATATTCAATAAAGTTCTCAACTCGCTCCTGTAAGCCCCCTCCTGGAAATAATATTGTCTTCAGTCGCTCTATCCTACGCAATTCAGTCTCATGATTTCTTTTTTCAGCACGTAGCATCTTCTTCTCCAACACCTGTAACTGTTTCCTGATACGTGCCAACGCCGCATCTGCCGATGCTGACAGTGTAGGATCAAGAGACATGGCTTTTTCTTTCAACTTGCTCAACAAAGTTTCAAATCCTTCCTGTTCATTATCCGTATGCCAGTGCCCGCTACTCTCTTCGTCTATATATTCTTTTGTCAATTGTTCCGTTGACTTGAACAAATCGTTGACCGTATGTCCCGTTTTCTCCAGCAACTCTGCTGCTTTCTTCCCTATCAGCATTATCGACTGGCGTAGCAGTATCACCGGGTAAAACACCCCATAATGAGCGAACAGTTCTTTTAATTGTAACCAATAGGCCACCTCTGCCCCACCACCTATAAAGGCTACATTGGGCAGGATGCTCTCCTGCAAAATACCCCGTAATATTACATTCGGGCTGAAACGTTCGGGATGTGTTTTCAGTTCGTCCAGCATTTCATCTTTCGTCCACGAAATGTCTGTATTCAACACAACCCACTTATCCCCAGCTTTCTCAATTCTTTCTCTCAGTCCATCTGCCAGGTAAAAGATATTGATATCCCTCGGGTATGCCTGTGATTTATATTGTTCGGCCAGCAACCCGGCTTGTTTGGTTACTATGGGGTTAGCCGTATGGTTCAGCAAATCGTCTTCCAATACAGCTAATATCTCTTTCTTAAAGGCTGCCTCATCAGGATCCAGCACCAGCAAACCGTACTGCCCGAATAGTTCATTTACCAGGTACTTGGTAGCCTTTCCTATTGTATCATGTTTAAGATAGGCCTCAGTCAACATTTTTTTAAGCCTGTCAGCGTTCGGCCCCGGAGGACCCAGCACCCTAAACAGTTTATCCAGCAATGGCTTCAGACTCTGGGTGTCCATTCTGCCCACAGCACCAGCCTGTCCGTCCGCATCCCATACATACTTTTCACCTCCATAGCGGAAGGTACCCAGCTCATCCAGGTCGTTGTCCTCGCTACCCATATAGTAAACAGGCACGAAGTGTTTGCCGGGGTATTGAGCATTAAGATGTTGAGCCAGTTGTATGGCATGTGCTATTTTATAAATAAAGTACAAGTAGCCTGTCAGCAGGTTGGGCTGGTGTGCGGTACATATGGTAAATGTATTTTCATCCCCTAACCGTTTGATATTCTCAGCTACAGCTTCCGTTTGCACAAGGTTGCTGTATTGCATTGTCAGTGTTTCAACCAGCACTTTCCTGTTTACGGGAAATTTTGCCCTGTCATGTATGGCCGCCTCTATTCCTGCTTCGTCAGGAGTGTATTTATAAAACGGGGATAACGCCTGGTTCTTGTCCAGGTAATCCGTCACCAACGACGAGAATGCACCTGTTTCTTTATACGGTATGTATGTACACTTATACTCCAAAGGGAACTATAATTTGACGCTAAGTTAAAGGTACATAATGATACTTGCCCCTATACTCCTATAAACAATGGCGATTGTTTAACATTTAATGGCAGATGAACTGTATTACGAACCCTTATTGTCGAAACTATGAAATAAAATAAATTTCAAATAAACAATAATTTAACGTATATTTACTTATCGATAAAGTGATTTATCAACACAGTTCTTTGACATGAAAACATAAGCTGAGGTTACGTATCACTCATTATACATTAAAACAAGGCACATATAAATTAAACAACGTAGTACCCCCGTCAAAAACAATAAAAAACGATACAAAATGATACAAAACGGACTGTTTTTGACAATGCACATTCGGCATAAACAATAACATTAATATATAACTATATTCAACCAAACAAGGCTATATTTGATACGTGACCATAACCAACAGCATAAAGAACTGGGCGGAAGATGAGCGCCCCCGTGAAAAACTACTGCATAAGGGTGCACCCGTACTTTCAGACGCAGAACTGCTGGCCATACTCATATCCAGCGGCACAAAGGAACGGTCTGCACTGGACCTGGCCAGGGACATTCTGAAACTGGCAGATAATGACCTGCATACACTGGGCAGGCTCAGCGTGCAGGAACTGCAACAGACCAAAGGCATTGGCGAGGCAAGGGCCATAACCATAGCCGCCGCACTGGAGCTGGGGCGCAGGCGGCAACTATCCGCCGGGCTGTCACGGCAGTCTATTACTCAGAGCAAAGACGCGGCAGAAATATTCATACCGCTTATGCGCGACCTGGGACACGAGGTGTTCTATGTATTGTACCTGAGCCAGTCGGGCGGCGTGATACGTTGCGAGAACATCGGCAAAGGCGGACTGACAGGAACCGTAGCCGATATCCGCATCATATTAAAGAACGCCTTGCTATATAGTGCAGCCAGGCTGATAGTCAGTCATAATCACCCATCCGGCAACCTGAAACCTAGCAAAGAAGACATCGCCATGACAACAAAGCTGAAAGAAGCTGCTACCTTGATGGATATAAAGCTGCTGGACCATATAATAGTTGGTAATAATAACTATTGCAGCATGGCCGATGAGGGGATTATTTAGTGGCTGATTATTTGCTATCTTGCGGCGACAAAAGCTAATTACAAGGGATCAATGTTAAAAATAGGTGTTTTTGGTGCCGGCCACCTGGGCAGGATACATATCCAGCAGTGGAAAGAAGTACCCGGTATAGAGTTGACGGGCTTTTTCGACCCTGATGATGCTAAGGCTGATGCTGTGAGCAAAGAGTTCGGGGTACAACGCTACACGAGTATCGACGAACTTATAGAGGCATGTAGTGCGCTGGACATTGTCTCTACTACCGTCACCCACTATGAGATAGCCCAAAAATGCCTGCTGGCAGGTAAGCATATCTTTATAGAAAAGCCATTGGCACAGTCTATTGAAGAAGCGCAAAAACTGGTGCAACTGGTAAAGGAAGCTAATGTAAAATGCCAGGTAGGACACGTAGAACGTTATAACCCTGCGTACCTCGCATTAGAAGAGCAGGGGCTGCAACCCATGTTTATTGAAGCGCACAGGCTGGCACAATTCAACCCTCGCGGCACTGACGTATCTGTGATACTGGACCTGATGATACATGACATAGACATCGTGATGCACCTGGTCAAATCGCCCGTAAGACGCATTTCGGCAAGTGGTGTATCAGTTGTCAGTGAGTCTGCAGATATAGCCAATGCACGCATCGAGTTTGACAACGGCTGTGTGGCCAACCTGACATCCAGCCGCATATCGATAAAAAAGATGCGTAAGATGAGGTTGTTCCAGCGTGACGCATATATCGGCATTGACTTCCTGGAAAAGAAGACAGAAGTAATACGACTGAAAACCGAAGATATGGCTAAGGGGGCTTTCGACTTCCCGATAGAAGTACCGGGTGGCGAACAAAAGACCATATCTATACAAATGCCTGAGATACAACCCGTAAACGCTATAAGAATGGAGTTGGAAGAATTCTCAAAAGCCATTCTGGAAGATAAACCAGTCAGGGTATCTGTATATGATGGGTACCAGGCCATGGATGTAGCTCACCAGATACTTAAAAAAATGAGCATCCACAATGAACTACATAACGTTTAACACAATAATAGAAGCGTAAAAGGCGTTTTAAACGCAGGTGATCTAGAATTATTGCACAGATGAGACTTAAAAATTTGTTGTTTTTGGTGCCGGTGATATTATCTGTAACAGGATGCAATATCATCAACCCGGCAGAACCTGTACCCACCTATATCAAGATAGATTCATTTCATTTTGTGTCCAATAACCCTGTTAAGGAAGGTCCGATATCGCAGGGCATTACTAATGTATGGATATATTACAATAACTCCCCCGTAGGCGCATTTGACCTGCCTTGTAATGTACCGGTGATAACAGATGGTGAGAAAGGACAGATATCTGTCGCCCCGGGTATAAAGCTTAACGGATTGGTTGCACTACAGCCGCAGTATCCATTCTACCGTTTTGACACCACTACCTTGATAACCAATCCCGGCAACGTACAGGAATTTATTCCGACAACCTCTTATATTGATGCCGCAAAGTTCCCGTATAAAGAAGATTTTGAAGTAGGTAACTCATTCCAGGCCTTTATACCTGAAGCTACTGACGATACCTCTATCTTCAGAACAACTGACCCCGATAACGTTCTTACCGGAGGTGGGGCGGGTATGATATACCTTACATCGGAACATGCTTATTCACAAAACATCAGCAACACGGGTTTTGATATACCACAAGGAGAAGCCTACATTGAGATCAACTACAAAGGAAATATATCTTTTGAAGTAGGGTTGTACAACACATTGACCAATGGTGTTGATGCTTACGATTCAATTTTTGGCGTAAATGCAAGTGACACCTGGAAAAAGATATATATCGAGCTGGCATCTTATACTGGTGCAAATAAAGGAACCAACTATAAAGTGATGATCATGACATCACTAAAAGAAGGGCAGACATCCGGCCACCTGGCTATTGACAATATTAAAGTGGTAACCTTCTGATATAAACAATGAACCTGTCAAAAACCAAAATAGCTGCTATCAGGAAGCTGGTGATATCCGACTATATCGCTGCGCTGGTTGCCTGGTTGTTATTTTGGGGCTACAGGCACTATTTGCTGGAACAAATAGACTTCTGGAATTCATGGAAAATATTCGGTGCCAGGGACTACCTGATGACCATCGTGATCATACCTGGCGGATGGCTGGTACTCTATATGCTGGCTGGTACTTATTTCGACCTGTATCGCAAGTCAAGGCTCGACGAAGTGAACCGTACACTCATCTCTTGCATACTCGGTAGCATATTGGTTTCCCTATTCATTTTTGCCAATGATGCCGAAGACTATTCCTACTTCATACGCACTACCGGAAGATACCTGTTCATTCATACGGCAGCTACTTTATTCAGCCGGCTTTTGTTGCTGAACCATGTAAAGAACAACCTGATAGAAGGTAAAGTAGGGTTCAATACTCTTATCATCGGCGGTAACCAGAAGGCCATTGATATATACAAAAAAGTTAGCGGCAGCACCAAAGTACTAGGCAACATTTTTAAGGGTTTTATTTATAGCACAAAAGAGAATGGTAACGGCATGAGTCGGCACTTACCACAACTGGGACACCTATCGGAACTGGAACAAATAATAGACGAGCACGAAATAGAAGAGGTGATAGTAGCTGTAGACACATCAGAACACCACCTGCTGGAGAATATCATTACCCGTCTCAGCTATCGACCTGTTGTGGTGAAGATTCAGCCTGACCTATACGATATCATATCAGGCTCTGTAAAAACGAGCAATGTATACGATGCCGTACTGATACATATATACCCCGACCTGATGCCCCACTGGCAGCGAGTATGCAAGCGTGCCTTCGACATATTCGCTTCTGCTATGGCACTGACCATTTTATCTCCTGTACTCTTGTTTGCAGCTATCAGGGTAAAGCTATCGTCAGCAGGGCCTATCATCTACAAACAACAGCGCATAGGGCTGTTTGGAGAACCCTTTTACATCTACAAGTTCCGCTCTATGTATACCGACGCAGAGCAGCACGGGCCCGCCCTTTCCAGCACAGATGATAAGCGCATTACCCCCTGGGGCAAGTTCATGCGCAAATGGCGCATAGACGAGCTGCCACAATTCCTGAACATACTCAAGGGCGAAATGTCGCTGGTAGGCCCCAGGCCCGAAAGACAATACTTTATCAATAAGATCATAGAGACACACCCTCACTACAAATACCTTCATAAGGTAAAACCGGGACTCACATCGTGGGGTATGGTACAATTCGGCTATGCTGAGAATGTAGACGAGATGGTAGACCGTATGAAATACGATCTGCTGTATATAGAGAACTGCAGCCTGATGCTGGATGTAAAGATCATGGCCTATACGCTTATTGTACTCTTCCAGGGCAGGGGCAAGTAAAAAAGGAGAGCCTGCGCCCTCCTTTTTTGTATTTATTATCAGCCCCATATTATTATTTCCTCAGGCGCTTGAGTATCAAATCCTCCTGTGCTGCTTTCAATGCCTCCACTTTGTCTACAGATTTGCCTTTGTTATTCTCTAAATGATCCTGGAACACATGGCTCAGGTAGAGCGGTGATGTACTGTCACTACTGTTGAACGATACACCTGTATGACAAGAGAAACAGTTGGCCAGGTTTGATGCTTTAATGGTGCTGATGCTGGTCTGGAAGGTCTGCATAAAGCTCTCCATTGTCACATTAGCACAATTGACACTACCACGTGCAGAACTGCCGGGTGTAGCAGCACCTATGTTGTAGCCCAGGCTTTTTATCAAAGCTGCCTGTTGTTCAGGTGTAGTACCGTCCATGTTCAGCCATAAGGCCCCATTGTAAAAGTAGTTCTCCCACACATCATCCAGTTTGCCCTGTACACATACGTTTATACCCTGTGTATTGTTATAATTGACAGGCTCCTGCTGCGAGGTAGACATGAAACCTCCACCAGCATCGCGAGGTACGCCATACTCAAACAGGTCGAATACCTGGTATGGTGTCATACCCAGTTTGGTGGTCTTGTCGTAGCGAATACCATCAATACCTGACACACTTCCTTTTTTGAACAGGAGCATATCTTCCGTTGCACTCGCTGAATTGGCAACCCAGTCGTAATCAGGTGCCAGGTCGTTATGCTCGAAAGTGGCCCATATAAACTCGGGATGGTTCTCAACCACACCCACGACATGCATACCTATCAGCGCTACTTCAGTGTTCTTATATGTATTACCACCATCAGCAGAAAGAGATGCGGTTGTAGTGTAATAGTTGATCTGTTTGTCGGCGGGTATTGCTGATACAGGCACCCAGGCTACTTTCAGTTCAAAAGAACCTACAGGGTAGGTAGATGAATTATCTGCAGGCAACTTACCACTGATGATCTCCTGCGCGAAAGCTACACCGCTTTTGTACATTATATCATTCATGTGTATAGAATAATACACCGTTTCGCTGGTACCACCATAATCAGCATTGGTCTGCAAAATAGGGCTACCACTACCTGCCTGTTTAGTATCCTGCAACACCACCATTGTACCTGCCGGTATGGTTATAGGCGACATGTAGGTGGTTATCTCCTGAATATCGGAAGAAGTAAGGAACAATGGATTACCATTTGCATCCGGTTTGGTCAGCCACAGAAACTTATTGTAAGCCCACTGGTGGAATATCTGGTTCGTGGTGCTCTGGGCATCAAAAGGACTTCCTTTTCCTTCGGCAGGGGGCGGTGTTTGCGTGTGTGGGAACCAGCTTGGTGTTACAATACACAGATCGTCAGGATTGGTAGTAGTATCCGCGTTTGCGGCATAGTCGTCAGTCTTTTCGTCTGATTTTTTTTCGTCTGAGCAACGAGTGAGCAGCATAGCAGTAGCTGCTATTGTGCATAGCAAGAGCGTCTTTTTCATAAGAGATAGTTTTAATGAAACAATGTTTTACATGTGATGATAATCTATATCAATGCAAACTTACACATTTAGAACAGGAAATCATATAGTTAATAATAAAATTATTTAACCACATACGCTACTATTGGTTTGTCGAGTACATCGACCAAAGAGAGGATATCTTAATAATAGTCTACACTAAAGAGGTAGGGAAGAGCTTACCATTGTTCACGTTCAAGTACTGAATAGCTTCGCCTACAACGAATACACTGCCTGTTATCAGCAGGGCATCGTTCTTGGCCAGTGCTTCGCGTGCTGCTTTTACAGCATCTGCTACCGATACATACATATTCCCTTCCAGCCCTGCTACTTTTGCAGCTGACTGTAGTTGGCTGGCAGGCATGGCACGCGGTATATCCGCATTGCAGAAGTAGTAGATATTGTCTTTGGGATACAGTGCCAGTGCGGCGGCTACATCTTTATCTTTTACAAAACCGGTAACGATATGTTTCTTACCTGCAGTGATGTTGTTCCATTGTTTCATTGCACCGGTAAGCCCTGCAGGGTTATGTGCCACATCGGCAATAATGAGCGGCTCCTGCTGAAGCACGTCCCAACGGCCGCGCAGGCCTGTTAGTTTTTTCACTTTAGACAAGGCAGCAAATGTTACGTCCAGCGGCAGCTCTGCCATACCTGACGACACGAGCACATCTCGCACGGCAAGCACAGTTTTTATATTAGCCGCCTGGTAGTCGCCCAGCAGGTCAGTAGTAATATCATGCATCTCCCTGCGGCCGCGGTGTATGGCTTTGAACACCTGATATTGCAGGTCGTTTTTCGTGCGTACCATATCCCACATACTTTCGGCGTGATACACTACACTTTGTTTGTGTACCGAATTCTCGAAAAACACTCCTTCTGTTTCGGGGTGCTGCTCTCCTATAACCACAGGTACACCTTGTTTGATGATACCCGCTTTTTCAGTAGCTATCTCCGGCAATGTCTGCCCGAGAAATTCCATATGATCGAACCCGATATTGGTAATAACAGACACCAGCGGTGTGACAACATTGGTACTGTCCAGCCTGCCACCCATGCCTGTTTCTATTATAGCTATATCTACTTCCTGTTCGGCAAAAGCGGCAAAGGCCATAGCCACCGTTATCTCGAAGAATGAAGGTTCTATCTCTTCTATTTGCTGCTTGTAGCGTTCAACAAAATCTATCACCCACTGTTTGCTCACCGGCAGTCCGTCTATGCGTATACGTTCCCTGAAATCGATAAGATGGGGAGAAGTGTACAGGCCTGTTTTATAACCCGCCTCCTGGAATACTGCCGCCAGCATATGTGTAACGCTGCCCTTACCATTGGTACCTGCTACGTGTATAGACTTGAATTTGTCCTGTGGATTGCCCAGCATCCCGCACAGGCGTATGGTATTAGTGAGGTCTTTCTTAAAAGCCGCCGCACCTATGCGCGTGAACATGGGCAACTGCTCATATAAATAATTGACTGTTTGCTGATACGTAATTTGCTCTTGCATAGAGAACCTATGAACGGGTTTTGAATACAAAGGTAATATTCCCGAACTGTTCTTCAGGGGCTGTATCACTTTTATTGAAGCGGATGCTGCTTATCTTCTTTAATGCTATTTCCCTGAGTTGCGAGTTGGACGACGATACTATGCGCCTGTCAGTAATAATTCCTTGCCTGTTGACTGTAATACGCACTGTCACCTGTCCCCCTTCCTTAAATTCAGCATCACGTGGAGGGAAGGCTACTATATTACGCCCACTTATGTCGTGGCTAATGCCACTACCTCCGCCGGGAGTGCCTTCATAGTTAGTAGCACCGGGCGTACCACCAGGTACACCTCGATCGCTGTTGCCTGTCGTATTGCCTTCGCTGCCACCTTTGGCATCGGTCGTTGCACCATTGCCACCTGTGCCTGTCGCGCCTCCATATACATAGCGTGCTTTGGGGGCAGGAGTTGTATTATTGTTGGCCGGGCGATCGTTTTTCTTTGCCCTGGTTGTATTGGGTTTGCCTTTTGTATCTGCAGTCTTGTTTGTCTTTACAGTATTTACTTCGGGAGATTCAGGATCATTACTTTCCACCATTTCTGCCGGCAGATCAGCCTGTGATGCCGCGGCTACTGTAGCACTGGCCTCATTATCAGGTGCCGGCTCTTCAGGAGCCATAGGCTGCTCCGTTCCATAGCCATCTGCAGCCGTACCCAGGTTCACTTCAATGCCCATATCACCCGGGCTCTCCATTTCGGGCACCTTATAAGTTATAAAAAAGAAGAGGAGCAATAACAGTATATGCGCACCTACCGTCCATGCAGCGGCTCTTACATCTATTGTTTGTTCCTGTTGTACGGTACTCATCTTGCTTTCAAAAATAAAAAATCAAAATTCAAAAAAGCCTGTCAGCCTTTATACTTTAACTGTTTAACAAAATATTTAGTGTGCGAAGTTTTTGTCATAGTCTGACATTCGCTCTGCCGGAGGGTTGAAATATCCGAATTTGACATTAGGAAACTCTTCGTGTATCAATTCCATCATCTGTTTGATGCCCAGGCACTCACCTGTATCTGTAGCACCTATTTTGCCAAGGTACCAATCAGGGTCAATATTGAAATTGCGCCACTGTATCATACTCAGGTCGGTGTATTTTATCACTTCACGAAGTGCCTCATATTCTGCGACGCTATCTGTCATACCCGGGAATGCAAAATAGTTGATAGATGCCCAGCCACCATATTTACGCACTATCCTAAGGCTTTCTATTATATCTTCCATCTGGTAGTTGTTAGGCAGGTAATAAGGAGTATATACTTCTTTACGTACCGAATTGGTACTTACCCTGATGCTGTTCAGCCCTGCTTGCATCAGCTTTTCTACTGCATCAGGTTTGCTGCCGTTAGTATTGATGTTGATGCTACCCTTCTGTGTGTGCTTACGTATCTCAATGATCGCATCCCTTATAGTTTCCCACATCAGCAGCGGTTCTCCTTCACACCCCTGACCAAAGCTCACTATAGGGTATGGCGCACTTTCAAGGTGCGGAACAGTGTACTCAACTATTTCTTCAGCAGTAGGTTTAAACGACAGCCTGTCCTGCGGTGAGAATATCTCCTCATCCTCGGGCTGGAAAGAGATACAACCTACACAGTTAGCATTACATGCGGGGGATGAAGGTATCGGACATTCCCAACGCCCCATAAAATAGTTGCGTGCTGCCGGGCAGCTGTAGGTCAGTGCGCAATTTTCTGCAATATGCTTCACCAGTCTGTTGTGCGGGTAGGCGGCCATCATTTTACCAACCCCTTCTTTCACCTTTTCATCATCAAAACCGCTATGCTCCTGGCGAATATCATCTTCTATACGTACTGCGGTAACATAAAACTTATCGTCGTACCATCCTGCGGCCGTATAACAATACAAGGGTAATAATTGTGCCTCGGGCAAACTTTCATAAGCCGCCATATACAAGCTGGTATGCGCAGGTGGTACAAAAGCAGCTACCGCCCAGCCTTTGTCGCAAAGGCGCATCTCACCCGTTTTTACATCTATACCTATACCTCGCCTATCAGGCAATTCATAAAGGCTGCCACCATCGGGCATCTCTATCCAGTCATCCTGTTCCAGTGGAATGGCATCCCAACCTGTACGGCCAATGGCATACAGGCTTGTGTCTTCGTAAATATTGCCTTCTCCGTCGCTGTACAACAGGTAAGGGCTTGCAGCAGGATGCTTTATTGCTTGCCTTGCACTCATATAAAAATATTCAGTATCAATGGGCAAAGTTAACCCCATTTAGGGTATTAGTGGCAGATATTAGTATAAACTAAACTGTTTAAAGAGTAGAATAGTATTTACGTACATTATTCCGGCAAAAGGATACTCACTATCGTACCCTTACCTTTCTTGCTTTTTATCAGGAACTTGGCATCTACCAGCTTCAAAAGGTCTTTAATAATAAGATAACCCAAACCATTTCCCTTACGGTTGTTAAGGTTGGCAGACGATACGATAAAATGCTCAGACATGATGTTGCTTATCTGTTCAGTAGTCATACCAACCCCCTCATCGCGCACACGGATAAGGATTCCCTTAGCGCTGTTGCCCCCACTAATGGTAATGTTCCCCTTCTCTGTAAAATTAAGTGCATTGAGAATGATGTTGTATAACACTATACGCAATGGTTCAATATACTGGTGTAATATCAATCCCTTATTGATGTTGTTCACAAACCTGATATTCTTCTGGCGTGCCAGGCCATGAAAAATGCTGAATATCTGGTTTACCATATCATGCAGGTCAAACTCTTCCTTTTTCAACCTGCGGTTCTCATTCTGATATTTTATCCAGTTCAGAATATTAGTAGATAGCAGTTCCAGTTCTTTTGACGAATGGGATATCTCCAGCAGCATTTCATTATAAAGATCTTCAGACAATGTATCTTTATTCTCATACAGGTTCTTGCTGGTCATATGTATGAACTTGAGCGGGCTGATCAGGTCGTGACTGATGATTGAGATAAGCCTTGTCTTTATAAGGTTGTTCTTTTCCAGTTCAATATTCTGCTGTTTAGTCTCGCGCGTTTTGCGCTCTACCAGCATCTTCAGTATCTTTTGTTTGGTGATAATATTCTTTATTGCCAGCCTGGCCACCAAATACAAAAGAATAGATATGATCGGAACAATAAGGAATACAAATAGCCAGTTGCCGGTTAATAACTCCGATTTAATAGTCTGCATTGTTTTGTTCTGTTTGCAATAAATTGTTTCGCAAATAAATATGCCGGCACTCCACGCACCGGCCTTGTTCAGAAGTTTATGTCGTATAGAGATGCCAACTCCATTAGCTGTTTCAGGTTCTCTGTTTCTGTTTTTTCAAATATCCTTTTTTTCAGGGTAGAGACAGTGCTCATACCCAGGTTGAGTGTTTTGGCAATGGCTTTAGTTTGATGCCCGTTCAGCAGGTAGTGTATCACTTCCAGTTCTCTTGGTGATAAAGATGAAAAAGGGTTCTTTTGATTGATCGCATTCATTTCGATCACCGGAGGAGCTTCATTATGCAAGAACTTCTTCAACATCATGATCGTCATCTCTTCGCTTGATGACTTAGACATAAAATAATGTACATCATATTGCCTGAAAGCTTCAGCGTAAACCTCTGCCAACTGCATACTAAAGACCATGACATTGAGCGAAGGATACAGGCGCCTGATGTTGCCTATCACCTCGAGAGCTGTTCCGTCAGAAAAAATAATATCCAGTATCAGGTGACTGCAATCTCTCTTCATCAGTTCCATCATCAGCGCATTGCAGGTTGTTGTCTCCCTGACATCTGTATAACCTAAACTGGCCTGGAGCAACAGTTTCATACCCTTCCGGATCATTGAGTGATCATCGGCAATAATTATGGATGGTTGCATAAAGGTGTAATGGATAATATTTACTTAGCTGACAGTAACATTATCTATCCGTCTATATTATAATTATCTATTTATATTTCTCTCTCTTAATTACCACACAAATTTGTAGAATTAATTTTACATATACAGTAGAATTAATTCTACAAACAAGATATTACAGGGAGACTATCATTGCAGCGGAATTAAAAACCACACCTGCAAGATGACCAGGAACAGATTTACAATAGAGGTAAACGGAGAGACCTTCCATTTTATCAGGGTAAATGAAGAAGGCGACAGATTTTATCTGTATGTACTGCCTAATGACAGCAGTAAGAACGGATTTTTCATGACACAAACAAACGGAGAAGCCTGGCAGATAGCCAACAAAGTACTTGTTATGAAAAGTATTTTGCTGATAGAGCAGGAACTATCTGAACTGGTAGCAGAAAAGCTCGGCCAGAAAACCCCTTGAGATATTCAACTATGTATATCAGAAGCCGATATTTATTCCCAATCTGAAAGCAACAGTATTGCGGTACGGGCTATTCTGATCCTGCAGCACATCATACAGTGCCATAAATACCATAGATGCTCGGTCGCTGATTGGTTGACGTATACCGCCACCGGCTAGCAAGCTGGGCACAGTTAGTGTTGTATTTTTCGTTATTACAGGAGGTGGAGACTTTGTATAGTCGTTTGTATATTCTTTATAGCTTGAAATATTATGCTCGTACTCAACATGAGCAAATATATTATTCCATATTACGTAGCGCATCCACACACTGGGCGAATAGAAATGTGCATTAAGCGGGTGTAATTCCTCCCTCGCAGTAACCGGATCTACAATAACACTGAAATAATTTTTTATATGTAAGTACTGATAACCAAATCCTACTCCTGCCGAAAAATGGTCGGTAATCCTATAACCCAATATTGGTGTGGCACCTATATTGGTTACACCAGATGCAATACCGAATATTCCCCATCCTCCGAATATGATCCTCTGTGGGTCTATCAGCTTATCACTTTTTACATTCGTCTCGCTCCTGTTCAGTGGTTTGCCTGAGCTGCTGTATACATCCTGCGCATAGATAGCTGGTACTAACAGCAGGCCGAATGTCAAAGTCAACAATATTTGTTTCATATTCATCTGTATTGAAGGGCTATAACGAAGTTAACATAAAACGCGTTAAAAGGCTGTAATATTACGCCTTACAGTCACACCAAATTGTAAAACTTTTCACAAATCCTACGGGAATATCTTGCCGGGATTTAATATACCATTGGGGTCAAAAACATCCTTTATCGCCTGCATGAGTAGTATCTGAGCATTACCAAAAGCGATATTCATATAGTTCTTTTGCACAAGGCCAATACCATGTTCACCTGATATCGTACCTCCGAGTTTCACTGTTTCGGCAAATATTTTTTCTATTGCTATTGGTAACTTCTTATTCCAGTCCTCAT
This sequence comes from Chitinophagales bacterium, assembly GCA_020636495.1. Classification (NCBI taxonomy): domain Bacteria; kingdom Pseudomonadati; phylum Bacteroidota; class Chitinophagia; order Chitinophagales; species Chitinophagales bacterium. The sequence goes on from JACJXQ010000009.1 coordinate 85,940, forward strand.
CAGTCATATCTCCCTTTACAATATTCACGTGTAGGTTACCATCACCGGCATGGCCATAACAAACAGACGTAAAACCATACTCTATTCCTATCGACTTAACCGTTGACAATAACAATGGTAATGCTGCCCTTGGCACTACGGTATCTTCTTCCTTGTAGATAGAATTGGATTTCACAGCTTCCCCCACCTTACGACGTAATGCCCAGAGCATTTGTTTCTGTTCGTGACTTTCTGCAAATAATATCTCACCAGTATCAAAGCTTTCCAGTGTAGCACTTATCTGTTCGGCCTGTTTATATAATACATCCATATCATTACCATCTACTTCTATCAACAGGTGCGCCTGTATATCGTCGGGTAAGGTCATGATAGTATTCTCTGTATATTGTATTGCCCATTGCAAAGCGTCTCGCTCCATAAATTCAAGCGCCGATGGCGTAATACCTGTAAGCATTATTTTATTCACAGCCGTACAAGCTTCAGCCGCAGAACGAAAAGGCACCAACAGTAATAAGTCGTATTGTACTGCGGGTATCAGCCTGAGTACAATTTTCGTAATAACCCCAAGCGTACCTTCGCTCCCCACCAGCAACTGTGTTAGATTGTAGCCTGTAGCATTTTTCAGAACGTTGGCACCTGTCCATATTATTTCACCATTGGGCAAAACGACTTCCAGGTTCAGTACATAATCTTTTACCACACCGTATTTCACAGCTTTGGGGCCACCTGAATTTTCTGCCACATTACCACCAATGAAACAAGAACCTTTGCTGGCAGGATCCGGAGGGTAGAATAATCCATGTTCTTGTACATACTCCTGCAATACCTGTGTAATGCACCCCGGCTCTACTGTTACCTGGAAATTTTGGGTATCCAGGTGCAGTATCCTGTTCATTCTGCGCATATCCAACACTACTCCGCCATATGCAGGCAGTGCTCCACCGCTCAGCCCTGTTCCCGCACCACGGGTAGTCACTGCTATTTTATGCTCGTTGCAATAAGACAATACGCTGCTTATCTCTACCGGACTTACAGGACTGATAACCAATTCAGGCATAAACACAAGGTCTTCTGTCTGGTCCGACGCAGCTATTGTAAGGGTTTCTATGTCATCGAACACGTTCTCCTCTCCTGATACCGACCTGAAATGGCTTACATCTTCAGCAGTAAGTTTCCTGAATTTCATGTAACAAAGTTCTGATTCCTGCGATGAAAGTAAAGAGCTATTTAACAAAATTTTCTTTGTTTTTATAGTACCTTGTTTTGCATAGTACTATATTTTTACTAAGTTTGCATCATAAACAGTAACAGATGAACATAGAAAATACAGAATCGCAGATGAAGAAGGGCTTGCTGGAGCTGTGTATACTAGGTATTATCAGGAAGGAGAAAGAAGCTTACCCGAGTGATATACTGGAGCAGTTGAAGAGCAGCAAGTTGGTAGTATTGGAGGGAACTTTGTACCCATTGCTGACGAGATTGAAGAACGCGGAACTGTTGAGTTACCGTTGGGAGGAATCGCCTTCGGGACCACCAAGAAAATATTACGCGCTAACGGATACAGGAGAGACAGCTTATGAACAACTAAAAACCGCATGGACGGAACTCAGTACATCAGTTAATCATTTAACCACCACTATATAAATAAGTAATTATGCAAAGGATCATACAAATAACCATTGGCGGACGCGTTATCCCGATAGAGGAATTGGCTTATGCCCGTCTGAACGATTACATTACCTTGTTAGAAAGGCAATTTTCCGGAGAGCCGGGTAGAGATGAGATAATACTGGATATAGAAAGCCGTATTGCCGAGCTGTTTGCAATAAGACTGGAAAACGGGGCACAATCTATCGACACATCTGATGTACAGAAAGTGATAGCTACTCTTGGTAATCCCAGCGACTTTAATGAAAACAGTGGTGCCGGAAGTCAGCAAGCAAATTATCAGTACACATCACAATACGAACCTAGCACTAGACGCCTGTACAGAAACCCCAAAGATAAGATGCTTGGAGGTGTATGTAGCGGTATAGCCAACTATTTTGATATAGATACTGTACTGGTAAGGCTTGTATTTGCGATATTGTTCCTGACTATGGGAGTAGGACTACTGGCTTACATTTTAGCATGGATCATTATTCCTGTGGCACGTACGCCACAGGAAATGTACTATATGAAAGGAGCTCCACCCATGGATTTTCAGACTATGAAAAAAAATATGGGGGATGAATTACAGGACTTGAAAAAGAAAGGGGAAGAGATGAGCCAGGAACTGAAAGATTTTTTCAGGAATAAAAAGTAACCAAATGGGTAGCAACCAGATTGTTGTATCCACGCATATCGACCTGCTTCTTCAAGCAGGTTTTTTAATGCCTGTAAATGCGATAAATAAAGCATTTTTCATTCGTAAGGGTTATTAATTACTTTAGTGGCTACAAATCCACACGGATGAACGATCTGAAAAAAAGAAGAATACCACTACATTTTCAAATAATTATAGGCCTTGCTTTAGGTGTAGCATGGGCATTTTTGTCAGGCTACCTGGGGTTAAAGAGCTTCACGCTAAACTGGATAGCTCCTTTCGGTGATATCTTCATCAACCTGTTGAAGTTGATTGCAGTGCCACTGGTGTTGTTCTCTATCATAGATGGTATAGCCGGATTATCTGATACAAAAAAACTGGGCAGACTGGGCATAAAAACACTTGCAATGTACCTCATAACGACTGTTACTGCTGTAAGCCTAGGACTCGTTCTGGTCAATATGATAAAGCCGGGAAACAGAATAAGTGATGAATTGCAGACCGTCAACCGTTTGTCTTACGAAATGTGGGCCGGCGATAATAACGTAAAAATAAAAGATGGTAAACATTACCTGGACAACGCAGAATACACTTCATATATCAACGAAGCAAAAAGCAAATTATCGCAAGAAGAAAGCAATGCTACTATAGAAGAAAAAATGCAGACCGCCCGTTCGCAGAAAGACAAGGGGCCTTTACAATTTCTTGTTGAGATGGTACCCAGCAATATCTTCCTGTCGTTCAACAACAGCCTCATGCTACAGGTGATATTCTTCGCTATATTTTTTGGTATTACACTCATATCGCTACCCCGCAGTAAGGTGGCAGGCATGATCAACTTTGTTGAAGCAGGCAGCATGATATTCATTAAGATGGTGGATATTGTTATGCGTGGTGCGCCTTATTTCGTATTCGCACTCATGGCCGGCAAGCTCACACAAATGGCCAATGACAATACAGACCGTATCATCAACCTGCTGGGAGCAATAACAACCTATATGGTAGTAGTAATTGCGGGCCTGTGTATCATGGCATTTATCCTCTACCCTTTACTCATAACACGAATTGTAAAAAAGCTGAACTACCGTGGCTTTTTCAAAGCAATGGCGCCTGCACAGTTCCTTGCATTTTCTTCTAGCAGCTCTGCAGCAACACTGCCAGTAACTATGGATTGCGTGCAAAAGAACCTTGGCGTGAAAGAAGAAGTAAGCAGCTTTGTATTGCCCATTGGAGCTACTGTAAACATGGATGGCACCAGCCTGTACCAGGCAGTGGCGGTAGTATTCCTTGCACAACTGCATGGCGTTGACCTGAACCTCACACAACAACTTACCATCGTGATGACTGCTACACTGGCATCTATAGGCACAGCCGCCGTACCCAGTGCAGGGCTTATCATGCTTATCATAGTATTGCAATCTGTAGGATTGAACCCGGCATGGATAGCACTTATATTTCCCGTAGACAGGATACTGGACATGTGCCGCACAGTAGTCAATGTAACTGGCGATGCAACTGTTGCTACTATAGTAGCCAGCACTGAGGGAATGATGGAATATCCACCAAAAGAGGAGTAACTATTCCCGTTCATGTTCTTCCCAACCCTTATCATAACGTTCAAGGGAGGTTTGGTATTTTTTATAAATGATCTTCCTTAGCCTTTTGGGGGCTACCACACGTATGCCATCACCAAAACCCATGATCTCTTTCTCTAGCTCAAAGTTCAGCTGTACCTTAATTTGTACCAATATGCTGTTCTTCCACCTTTTAAGTACCTGTTGAGAATGATGCAATGGTTTTGTTTCAATATATGGCGCGTGTTGGTTGGTTACTTCCAGCAACACAGTGCTGGGCCGCTGGTTACGGGAAACTGTAACACCGATGACATCCTTATAAAAATCAGCCGCGGCGACCCGATTATTAGGCAGATATTTTACCTTGTCAGCTATCTTAACACTTACGATCCTGTCCAATGCCAGGTTCACAATGTCCCCGTCCTCCTTTCTGATACCTACTGCAAACCACCGGTTCTTAAACTCCTTGAGCCACCATACGTGAAAAAAGAATGTATTCGCCTCCCTTGCTTTAAATGAGCGATATTCCATTTCTACTGCCTTTCGTTCAATGACAGCATTATATATCAGGTCAAGATATTCCAATCCTTTCAGTTGTTCATTTTTTTCAAACTCAATAACTGAACGGGTATGATGCGCAGCCGTGTACACATGGTCTTCCAGTTTTTGCACTACTTCATTCAGCGATGAGAAATGCGAAAATCCTTTGAACTGTTTTAACACTTCGACAGCTTCATTCATACGCTCCAGGTCTTGCGGGCTGAGCGGTATATTGGTAATACTGTATTCAGGATCTTCATAGGTATAATACTTCTTTTCAGCTATTACAATAGGTGCATTATAACCCAGCTTATCGCTACGCATCATTTGTATATCGGCTTGTACGGTACGTCTGCTGATACCTTTATCTATGCCTTCGTATTCATATAATGCTTCAGAAACTTTGTCTATAAGCATATCAAGCGTCCATTTACGCCTTCGGTTGCGCAGGCAAGCATCAATAGTTTTATAACGTATTAGGGCGTTCCTGTTTACAGGCATGAGATTTTTTTTGAAAATAATGAAAATAATTCTTACTACGCAGAAAGATTGCGCACATGGGTAGCATCTTTGTATCATCAAGTTTAAAAACAAGACCAAAATGAAACCATTAACACTGAAGGGAAAAGAATTACTGGCAATGGGGTATCCTGAATCGGAAGCTATAGCTTTTGCTATCACCTTTGCTGCTGAAAGATATAATGAGGAAGAAAAGGAAGTTGCGTTAACGCAACTGGCCAAAGTGTTGAGCAATCCCGAATCTTTTATTGAAGATGAGGCACTGGGAGCATTAGCAGGTAAACTGATAGTGAAAGACGACAACATTGTGCTGCAGGAACAGTTGGAATACGCTGTATATGGTGCAGAACATATTGAAGATGGAGCGCACAGGCAAATGGAACTGGCCACAAGGCTACCCATCAGCATAGCGGGTGCTTTAATGCCTGATGCGCACCAGGGTTACGGATTGCCGATAGGTGGCGTGCTGGCTACAAACAATGCCATCATACCATATGGCGTAGGTGTGGATATAGGCTGCAGAATGTGCCTGAGTATATATGATATACCGGAGCAACATTTCAAAGACAATATCATGCAATATAAAAGGGACCTGATAGCTCATACAAAATTTGGTGCCGGAGCAGGTTTCCATGGACAATATAAAAGTGAGCATGCTGTGTTGGATGATGCTGCATTCAATATGAATACCCTGGTGAAGAGTCTGAAAGACAAGGCATACTCTCAACTAGGTACATCAGGTGGTGGCAATCACTTTGCAGAGTATGGCATCATAGAGATATTGTCAGAAGATAATGGCTATAATCTGCCAATGGGAAAGTATTTGGCGCTACTGACACATTCCGGTTCCAGGGGTTTGGGGGCAACAATCGCTAACCACTATACCAAACTGGCAAAAAGCCTGAGCAAACTACCTAAAGAGGTACAGAATCTGGCCTATTTTGATCTTGACAGCCATGAAGGACAGGAGTACTGGAAGGCTATGAACCTGGCCGGGAAATATGCCAGTGCTTGTCACGAAGTGATACACGACAAACTAGCATTGGCAACCGGTGGACAGGTACTGGCAAGGGTGGAGAATCACCACAACTTTGCCTGGAAAGAGCAGTGGAATGGGCAGGATGTGATCGTACATAGAAAAGGTGCTACTCCTGCGGGTAAGGGTGTCATGGGTATCATACCGGGATCGATGACGGAACCTGGATACCTGGTGAGGGGACGTGGACAAGCCTCTTCTATCAACTCAGCATCACATGGCGCAGGGCGGCAGATGAGCCGTACACAAGCTAACAAAACATTCAACAGGCAATCGTTGAAAACATTGCTGAGAGAAAAGGATGTGATGCTGATAGGAGGTGGACTGGATGAGGCACCTGGTGCCTATAAAGACATCAATACCGTAATGGCCGCTCAAACCGACCTTGTAGATGTACTGGCAAGGTTCCTGCCTAAAATGGTAAGGATGGCAGACGATGGAAGCCGGGAAGACTAAGCGGCTGTTTAAAACGAAAATGTTCTTTGAATATAAAAGACTCCTTTGACAAAAGGAAAAGAAGGTGTTGCTCTTGTGTTTGCGTCAGACCCGATAATGGTTTCTGTATAGCCACATAGTATTGCATGCCACTGGTATGGCAATATGCTGCTGGGTTAATACATCAACATCCACGATCCAACGTGTTGGAGGTTCGAATCCTCCCTCCGGCTTGCCGGAGTAGCTCAATCAGGTAGAGTAGTTGACCAACGCAGGTTCGAATCCTGCTTCCCCTTGAGGGAATAGCTTAGTGGACGAAAGCAACGGATTCAGGTTCCGGTGATTATGAAGTGGCAGCTTCTGAAATATGCGATAAAGAAAGCCCTGTAGCGGCAGGTTTTAAAACGGTTCTCAGAACATTGATAAAACAACTGCTATATGCCAGGAATAAGCAAATACCGTTTGTGTGCATTGCCATGCTTTGCGTACAGGGATCATTTACAGAATATCGATAGATGACAGGTGTACAATAACCATTGCGATAGCAGATATACTCAAGCTTATTTCCGTGTACAGTGGTTGCCGCTACAGTTGCTTTCTTTTTGAAACAGATTAAAAACATGAACACTTAAACCGAATAATTATGCAACGCGTAAGAGTAAAAGCCTACTGGATAGGCATGAAATACAAAAACGGGCGGTATATAAAAATGCTGAACGAGGGTACTTACTGGCAGTATGCAAATGAACAGGTGGTAACCTACGACCAGGCGAAAATATACGTAGCTCCTGACAACATTAATGTATTGCTGCAGGATACGGACTTTGCGGCCGCAGCAACGATCGCAGAGGTTGCGGATAACGAACGTGTCATCCTGTATGCCAACGGACTGTACAAACAGATACTGCAACCCGGCAAATACATATTATGGAACGCATTTGTGAACTATACAATGGTACGTATAGACCTGAACAAGGTATATCTGCCTGAAGGTGTAGACAAGGCAGTACTGATGAAGTCTGAGATATCCCGTATCGTTACTGTACATACAATAGAGCCTTATGAAAAAGGGATATTGTACATCAATGGTCAGTTTGATAAAGTGATGGAATCAGGCGTGTACTACTTCATAAAAAATGAAACTCCTGTATTAATACAGAAGGTAGATATGCGCCTGCAACAGACCGATGTGAACGGACAGGAAATACTGACCAAAGACAAAGCAGTATTGCGCGTAAACTTCTACGCACAATACCGTGTGACAGATATAATGAAGGCATTGGTAGACAACCGTGACATGAATGGACAACTGTATACCATACTGCAATTGGCCATACGGGAATACATAGGCGGATATACGCTGGATGAATTGCTGGAAAAAAAGAACGAGATAGCTGGTTTAGTGCTGGAAACTATCCGTAACAAAGCAACACGCATGGGTGTAGACATAACAGACTGTGGAATAAAGGACATCATATTACCCGGCGATATGAAAGACATCATGAACCAGGTATTGATAGCTGAAAAAAGGGCGCAGGCAAATGTTATCACCCGCAGAGAGGAGACTGCCGGTACCAGGAGCATGCTGAACACCGCAAAGCTGATGGAAGAGAACGAGATGTTGTTCCGTTTGAAAGAAATGGAATACGTTGAAAAGATAGCAGAGAAGATCAATGGCATCTCCGTTTCCGGTACAGGTGACCTGATAGGACAATTAAGCAAAATATTTGTACCCACGAAATCAGGTACAAATAAATAGGAGCGGCCCCGCCCTGCAGCCGCAGGGCGGGTTATTAATTTTTGCACATTAAAACAGAAGGTATTTTATAAAAAAAGTCGCCCCTAAGGACGACTTATGAATGTGGAGAGTACCGGAGTCGAACCGGTGACCTCTTGCATGCCATGCAAGCGCTCTAGCCAGCTGAGCTAACCCCCCGTTCGGGACGGCAAATATACTCAGCATTCCGGTTTTTATCCAAATTTGACTAACTTTAATTATACGCAATGGTAAATATTATGTGGAAACAGATACTAACATACCTCTACATACGTAAACGCGACCCCAACGAACCTAAGAGTATTGACCTTAAGTTCATGCATGGCATGAACCGCATATCCATACTCATGTTCCTTATAGCCATCATTGTTATGATAGTAAGATTAATTACCAAGTAAGGTCAGAATTTCATCAGCAGCTAGTTCCGACGTACTGTAAGTACCCAGTTTATCCCACAGTTCGGCGTAATCAGCCTTCAGTTCTTCAATGTAGCTTTCGTTTTCCAGTATTTTAGTCAGCTCAACATACAACATTGCCGGGTTGAAATCTTCCTGTATCAGTTCCTTTATTACTTCCTTATCCATGATCAGGTTCACAAGTGATATATATTTCACGTCAACAAGCTTTGTAGCCAGCCAGAACGAAACAGGGTTTCCTTTATAACACACCACTTCAGGCACACCAAACAATGCAGTTTCCAATGTAGCTGTACCACTGGTCACCAAAGCTGCACGTGCCTGTTTCAACAGGTTATAGGTCTGATTATTAGCTATCAGTACATTTTTGTCACCTATAAGTCCATGATATAAACTATCCGGTTGTGCCGGTGCCTGTGCTACTACAAATTGGTAGTCCGGGAATTTCTCTACCATTTCCAGCATTACAGGTAGCTTCACAAGTATTTCTTGCTTCCGGCTACCTGGCAACAGGGCTATCACAGGTTTATCACCCAGCTTTTGCACAGGCACATTATCCTTCTCATTCTGAATGGCCTCTGTAAGCGGGTGTCCTACATAGGTCACATCATAATCCCATTTGTCTTTATAATAATCTACCTCAAATGGTAATATGACTAACATTTTGTCTACATCGCGCTTTATTTTCTTTACACGATTAGCTTTCCATGCCCACACTTGCGGAGAAATATAATATACAACCTTCAACCCCTGTTTTTTTGCCCATTCGGCTATACGCAGGTTAAATCCAGGATAGTCTATCAGCACCAGCACATCAGGCTTGTAAGCTATGATGTCCCTTTTACAAAAGTTTATGTTATTAAGAATTGTACCCAGATTGGCCAATACCTCTACAAAGCCCATAAAAGCAAGGTCCCTGTAATGTTTTACCAGCACACTGCCGGCAGCCTGCATTTTATCACCACCCCAGCATCTTACGTCTGCGGCAGCATCTTTTTTATGTAAAGCTGTTATGAGGTTACCGCCATGCAGGTCTCCACTCGCCTCACCCGCTATGACGTAATAGCGCATTTACCAGACAAACTTAAGTAAGACAATAAGCACAGCATACAATACCGTTGCAATAAGGATGCCCCTGGCCGTGAGGTCAAGCCGCCTGTTGGTATAATAGATGAACGGTATGATGTTGGCCAGGATACTGAAACTAAGCACCAATGCTGCCATATCAAAATTATGCGTCATGGTCTGGACAAAGGCATTAAAAGACTGCCCGCCAAACTTCACCAGGTACATGATCATCATCCCAAGCATAGGTACGATCAAACCAATTATCAAGCCTAATATCGATATATTACGTTTCATAGCCGTTAAATATACCGCTAATATACAAGTCAAAAAATCATTTTGCTAACGTTGGTCTGTCAATGTTGAAAGAATTACCTTTGCATCCAGATTGATAAAACCGTTTACATGAACTTCTTTTTAAAAAATATACCTGAACGTACCCAACAGCCACGCACTTACGGGCTGACAATGGCTATGGATAAGGGAATGGGACTGGATGATGTACGAAATTTCATGTCTGTTGCTTCTCCGTTCGTTGATATAGTAAAGTTCGGCTTTGGTACTGCATTTGTAACCAATAACCTGCGCGAGAAAATAAACATATACAAAGAAAACAACATGCCGGTATACTTCGGAGGCACGTTGTTTGAAGCATTTGCTATTCGTGACCAGTTTGACGACTACCTGGCAGTGATCAAAGATTATGGGTTACAGTATGTTGAAGTATCTGACGGGTCTATTACTATTCCACATGAACAAAAATGTGAATATATATCAGAACTGGCTAAACACGTAACAGTTCTTTCTGAAGTGGGGTCAAAAGACGCTGCTCATATTATTCCGCCTTATAAGTGGATCGAGTTGATGAAAGCAGAGCTGGGTGCAGGTGCCTCATATGTTATTGCAGAGGCAAGAGAGTCTGGTAATGTAGGCATATACCGTGGATCAGGCGAGGTTCGTGAAGGGCTGGTACAGGAAATTCTGACACAGATCCCGGCGGAAAAAATAATATGGGAAGCTCCGCTGAAAGCACAACAGGTGTACTTTATGGAATTGCTTGGTGCTAATGTGAACCTTGGTAACATTCCACCATCAGAAGTACTGCCACTCGAGGCCATGCGTAATGGATTGAGGGGAGATACTTTCCATATGTTCCTGGATAAATAATTTTTCTAAAAAAGGGTATGCGATGCATACCCTTTTTATTTCCTCATATTTGCAGAATGAGCAGCAAAGCCTTATACGGTCTGATTGGCTATCCGTTAGAGCATAGTTTTTCTCCTGCTTATTTCAGTGATAAGTTCAGGCTTGAAAACCTCAATGCGGAATATAGGACGTTCCCTATTTCTGCAATTGAGGATTTACCTATTTTGCTACAGCAATACCCTCGCCTGAAAGGACTAAACGTAACTATACCCTATAAAGAAACTGTATTATCTTTTTTGGATGCATTAGACCCTGATGCAGCAGTTATCGGAGCTGTCAACTGTATCAGCTTTGCTGGGGGTAAAAAAACAGGCTACAACACAGATGTTATTGGCTTCCGGAACAGCCTGTCCCCGTTGCTGCAACCCTATATGACGCACGCTCTGGTATTAGGCTCCGGGGGAGCTTCAAAAGCGGTTAAATTCGTATTACAACAACTGGGTATAGACTACAATGTAGTGTCCAGAACCAAGAATACAGGATATATTACATATAAAGATGTGGATGCCCGCATGATAACCGAAAATACACTTATCGTCAACACAACTCCATTGGGTATGTATCCCACTATCAATGATCGTCCGGGTATACCTTATGAAGCCCTTACCAACCGTCACTTATTATTCGATTTGATATATAACCCAGAAGCTACCCTATTCCTGCAATCAGGTGCAAAACATGGCGCTATGATAAAAAACGGCAAAGAGATGTTGCAGCTTCAGGCGGAGGCATCATGGACCATATGGAACTTATGATATGCCTACGGTATAATACACACAGGTTGTAAGGAAATTACGCAGGTAAGGCATGGCAGAGATCAACCGGGATTGCTTAATAGGTTTCCATCCGAATTTATATTTATAGATCGGGTTCAACAAGTAATGTTGTTTGTTCATGGTCTGTAACCCACTCTTCTTCAATATACGTTCAAAACGTTCGATACTTATCTGCGTATCATGTATTTCCATCAATTCAGTGATAACACCTTTGTCTTCTCCAAAGGCCTTCAATACACGCTTATATAATTTCTTGGGCAAGATATGATAATATGGCATCATGGCTATCTTCCTGGTTGCTATCTGCTGGTGTCCGCCAAACGGCATATACCACGGCGGAAATCCGAAAAATATCTGTCCATCCCTTTTTATGAGGTTCTTGAGATACGGAATGAACAACTCCTGGTCAGGAATATGTTCTATAGCGTCCTTTAGTATGATCACATCAAAATGATTCTTGAACCTGTGCAGGAAATCGTCATCATAAACATTCTGGCACAAAAACTCAGCTTTACCTGTCTTTACATACCCTGACAGGAATTGTTTGGCCAGGTCTGTTCTGAGGCAATTCAGGTCTACTCCTACACAATTGCAGCCCATTTCAGCAAATGGGACTAATACCCCACCTTCCCCACAGCCTATTTCCAGCACATTTACGCCCTTACCCAATGGTTTGGTTTGTGCGATAAAGGGCAATACATAAGAGCGGGAATTATCTACTTGCTGCTCGTAGCGTATGCCTTCGTCTTTGTGTTGTTTTAGTGCCAATGTATCTTTTATGTTTAGGGAGAGTAAAGTTAACTTTTTACCTGTTTTATCAAACCTTGCAATATCTCTAATTGTTTACTGATGCTATGGTGGTGAATTTTTTCATATAATTCAACAATAAACTCCTTGGACAGCCCTAGTTGCTCAGCGCGCGTACCGCGGGTATTTACTATGTCGCTCCAGCGTTCCGGCTGGTAGGCCGTCATGTTATATTCTTTTTTCAGGTGGCCGATTTTCTCACTCAGTTCCATTCTACGGGCTATCAGGTCTATTATCTCAGCATCTACCCCATCCATTACCTGGCGCAGATATTCCATCTCTACACCTTCAGCCTGACCTGCATCGGTATTATCACGCACTACGAGTTTATCGAGTATATCTGCCAGTGTAGCCGGGGTAACCTGTTGTGCGGCATCGCTCAGTGCATTATCCGGGTCGGTATGGGTTTCAATCATCAAACCCTCAAATCCCATATTCATCGCCTTTTGTGCAATATCAGCTACCAGCTTACGATTTCCTGTTATATGGCTGGGGTCGCAGATGATAGGCATATCAGGCATCCTGCGTTTAAGCTCAATAGGTATGGGCCAGTTGGGCTGATTACGGTAAACTGACGCAGCATTATAGGAAGAAAAACCACGATGTATAGCTGCAATATCAGTAATACCAGCCGCAGCCACCCGTTCGATAGCACCCTGCCACAGGTCAACATCCGGATTAACAGGGTTTTTGACCATGACAGGTATGTCCACCCCCTTAAGAACATCTGCAATACGTTGTACCTGGAAAGGGTTCACGGTTGTTCGGGCACCTATCCACAGCACATCAATACCATATTTCAATGCCAGCTCCACATGCTGGGGACTAGCCACTTCTATGGTCACAGGTAAACTATATTGCACTTTTACATCCCTAAGCCATTGTAGGGCTTCTTCTCCCATTCCTTCGAAAGAACCGGGTCGTGTGCGGGGTTTCCACACACCAGCCCGAAAAAGGTGTACTGGCAACTGTTGCAAAGCCGAAGCAATACCCGAAACCTGCTCATATGATTCTGCGCTGCAGGGGCCTGCAATTAAAAATGGTTTGCCTTTTTGTTGAAAAAATGACATAATGCAAAGATAAACGTGATTTGCTGAACCGACGACAACTAATTATTTATAGTACTATTCCGTGTATTGAAGGTATCTTTGCAGACATGAAGCAACTACCCCTGCTTGCCGACCTGAAAGAAGGCGGTGTGATACTGGTAGATAAACCATACGAATGGACATCTTTTGACGTTGTGAACAGACTGCGTAAACAACTGAAAGTAAAAATAGGACATGCCGGTACGCTGGACCCGTTAGCTACGGGTCTTTTGATATGCTGCACAGGCAAATTCACCAAAAAGATCACCGAATACCAAAAACAACCAAAAGAATACACTGGCATCTTTCACCTGGGTGCTGTAACACCAACTTACGACCTTGAGAGTGAACCGGAGCGATTTGCATCATACGAAGGGTTGTCTGACGATGATATCAGGAATGCTACTACACAATTTACCGGAAATATAGAACAATTACCTCCCATACACTCTGCCATAAAAAAGGATGGCAAAAGAGCCTATGAATATGCACGTGCAGGCAAAGAGATAAAACTGGATGCTCGCCCGGTACAGATAACTGAATTTGAGATAACCGCTATCAAACTGCCTGAAGTACATTTCAGGGTAGCATGCAGCACAGGTACGTACATACGCTCACTGGCGCATGATTTTGGGCAGGTATTGGGTTGCGGTGCTTACCTGCAGGCATTGAGACGTACAAAAATTGGTGATTTCAGTGCAGACAATGCACATAGTCCTGCTGAACTGGTGGCATACTGGCAGACTGTTGAATAAGCCAACATTCCTGCAAATAACAATTCCGCTTAGAAATTAAGAATCACATATACGTTGATTCACAATATCTGTTCGTCAAACCAAAATGGTCCTTCGTCGAACGAAATATGCTATTCGTTCAATGCTTACTCTAACTAAGTGCTTTATAAGTTACTTTACATCATAACCTATAAACGACCTGTAAACCCACTTTTAAACCCTGTCGCAACAATTAGCTGGTCTTCAGATCAGCCCCTGTAAACTGAGGTAACTGTGTATATGGTTACCTTTTTTTATTTTAGGGCTATGAGAAATATAATCATACTTTTCACGATAATCATTCTATTCCAGGCATGTAGTAATAACATCGGAAATGATGTAGCAGAGATCACTAAAGTGATGAACGAACAGGTAGCAGCCTGGAATAACGGCGATATAACAACTTATATGCAGGGATACTGGAACAATGACAGTCTGCAATTTATAGGTAGTAAAGGGCCTAAATACGGCTACCAAACAACCCTGGAAAATTACCAAAGATCATACCCTGATAAAGCTGCTATGGGAGAACTCCATTTCTCATCATTGCAATACAAACGATTATCAAATGAATATTACTATGTAACAGGCGCATGGAGCCTGACCAGGGAAAAAGACAACCCCCATGGCTACTTCACGTTGCTATTCAGGAAGGTTAATGACAAGTGGGTGATCATTGCAGACCACAGCTCATAAAAAGGCGGTGGTACAAATAATGTACCACCGCCATATTCATTCATACAGTTTAGTTCAATACCGTAGCATCTTCAAAAACGAATTTTGCAAACAGTTCCTTTATTGCTTTGGACAGTTGTTTGTCGTTTAGCTTCTTGTCTTTCCAGTCAGCCTCTACGGCATACAGGTGCTGAAATAGCATTTCGTCATCTACCTTATCTTTCACCACCAATACAGCTTGTTTATCAATATAATGGTCCCACTCTTTTCTTACCACAACCCAAAACTCTTTACTTTCTTCCCAGTTTTTTAATGCAGCAGCGCATTTACTTTCTTCAATTTTATGGTAAGTATTCATACCCTTTTCCTGTACCAGCAATTTGTCGCCATTATCAGTTCTGATGATCTTATCATTATCCTGTTCATGCAGCCAACCATCTGTTCCCGGTACGATGCGATTGGTACGTTTCATCAGGTTATAATCATCACGCGTTGTGTACTCTCGGCGGGGCAATGGCGCATATACAGTACTCTCCCAATAAGTTTTCCCGTCATTGTTTATCCATGAGCTATAGCCCTGGTAACGTGGCATATCGTCTACCTGCCATACGGTTTGTGTCCATTTACCCACAACCTTTTCAGTTGGTTGTTTTTCTTTGATCCAGGTATTATTACCATTATACGTAAGCAGCATCGGATTTTCGTAGGTCCAGTCTTCGCGCCAGTGTTTGATAATATAATGTTCATTCACCAAAAGCATATGTTGCAACACAACTTTCTTTTCCGAAACTTCTATAGGAGTTATCAATTCCCGTGCATGCGAGGTTTCTCTTTTATGGAATTCATAATTACTATCCGGCGAAAATGTTTCGGCATACGTAAATGTTACATCGTAACATCCGCATAATTTCTTTATTGTTTCAGCACCTTTTTCCTGTGCATTTACGGTTGTTGCTGCCAGCATTATCAACCCGTTTATGATGTATTTCCCTTTCATGTGTATTACAATTTGATGACAAAGCAACAGTAAATAACAGTCAATGATTTTCAGATTCGGAAAATCAGTTTTCATTATCAGAAAAGAAACAAGCACAATAAATAAAGGC
This sequence comes from Chitinophagales bacterium, assembly GCA_020636495.1. Taxonomy (NCBI): domain Bacteria; kingdom Pseudomonadati; phylum Bacteroidota; class Chitinophagia; order Chitinophagales; species Chitinophagales bacterium. The sequence goes on from JACJXQ010000009.1 coordinate 102,038, forward strand.
TGCCTCCGTTCAGAAGCAGCCTTTACTGACTATAACATGTCTTATATAATTACCGTCCCATCTGCATCAGGAACTCCTCGTTATTCTTCGTTCCTTTTATCTGTCCCATCAAGAAGTTCATTGCCTCATCTGTATGCATATCGGCAATATGATTGCGGATGATCCACATTTTGTTCATCACTTCTTTACCCAACAGCAGATCGTCGCGGCGTGTAGATGAAGACGTGATATTGATAGCAGGGTAAATACGCTTGTTGGCCAGTTTACGGTCAAGCTGCAGTTCCATATTACCAGTACCTTTGAACTCTTCAAATATCACCTCATCCATTTTACTACCAGTATCTATCAGCGCGGTAGCCAGTATGGTCAGCGAACCTCCATTCTCTATTTTACGTGCAGCACCAAAGAACTGCTTAGGCTTCTGCATTGCGTTTGCTTCTACACCACCACTTAATACCTTACCGGATGCCGGCGCTACGGTATTGTGCGCACGTGCCAGGCGTGTGATCGAGTCAAGCAATATCACCACGTCGTGACCCACCTCTACCAGGCGTTTGGCTTTTTGCAGTGCTATAGTAGACACTTTTACGTGTTTATCAGCAGGCTCATCGAAAGTAGAGGCAATAACCTCTGCATTTACACTTCGCATCATATCCGTTACCTCTTCAGGACGCTCATCTACCAGTACGATCATCAGGTAACACTCAGGATGGTTAGCTGCAATTGCATTCGCTACTTCCTTCAACAGCATGGTCTTACCTGTCTTCGGCTGCGCTACTATCAGTCCGCGTTGACCTTTACCTATCGGTGTAAACAAGTCCATGATACGTGTACCAAGATTACCGGCTGTTGTATACAGGTTCAGTTTCTCGTAAGGGAATAAAGGCGTCAGGTAATCAAAAGGAACGCGGTCACGGATCTCGTCAGGAAGTTTGCCATTGATGGTCTCTACCTTCAGCAGTGCGAAATATTTTTCTCCTTCTTTCGGCGGACGAACAGTACCTTTTACGGTATCACCTGTTTTCAGACCGAACAGTTTTATCTGCGACGGAGATACATAAATATCATCCGGTGAACTTAAATAGTTATAATCGCTGCTACGCAGGAAACCATATCCGTCCTGCATCATTTCCAATACACCTTCGCTGGTTACGGCTGCATCAAACTCTACATTGAAATTATTATTACGTTGGGGCTTTCTCTCACTCGGGAATCTTACCTGGTGTTTTCTTCTGTCGCCCCTGTGATCATTGTTTTCATTATTGTCTGCCTGCTCGTCATCATCCGTGCTTTCCGGCTGAGCCTTTTGTTCTTCACCTTCTGCATCATCATCTGATGTAGGCATTATGATACCAGACTCATCGTCTTCCTCCTCATCTTCAATATCTGCAGGTTCTTTCTTTTCAACCGGCCTCTCTTTGCGAGCAGCATCTTTTTTAGGTTTGCGGTTACGTTCTTTTTTATCTGAATCTTCTTTTGCTGCCGGAGCATCTTCAACAGTCTCTTTTTTTGCAGCAACTTCTTTTTCTGCGGGAGCTTCTTTTTTCGGAGCCGCTTCCTTTTTAGTTCTGCGGGTACGCGTTTTTTTCTCATCTGCAGCAGTATCTCCACTTTCGTTCAGTGCCTGCTGATCCAGTATCTTATAAATTAGCTTTTGTTTGTCTAAAGATTTAGTGTCTTTGATCTTCAGCTCATTAGCAATGTCTACCAGCTCGGGAACGAGCATATCGTTAAGTTGTAAAATATCGTATGGCATACGAGCGAGTTATTTTTCTCTACAAGAATTTTTAGTTTGTACTGTTTTGCCTGACCTTATTTATCTGCTTCGAACAAGGCTTTCATGTTCGTAGATCAAATAGTAAGAAATGGGAAATACTCAGTAAACTGATTAGTTAATATTAGGAATAAGGATATTCCTCTGTTGCAAGATTACAAATGTTTTGCATTATAATCCAAATATTTTTTTAAGATTTTAGATTTTCTTCACTTAAAAAGGCTTTTGCTATCCTTTTTACCGTCTCTTCAAAGGGTGTATACGCGAAACCAGGAAAGGCTTTCAGCAATTTTGCATTACTGTACAGGGCCTTTCTTTGAGCTGTTCTCGCAGTTTCGCGAGTTATGGTCGCGGCGCTGCCCGTTAGCATACTTTTCAATACACTTACCCGCCAGACGATACCACTCAGAAAACTACCCGCCAACTTATGCGGCGGCTTCTTATTCATGGCATGCGCCATCATAGTAAACACATCTTTGTAAGAAAAGTTGCCCGCACTCAAAATAAACCTTTCTCCTTCTACTTCACTTTTCATCAGCATGTACATGGCGCTAACCACATCTACTACATCAACCCAGGCATTAATACCTCCCGTATAGTAGGGGAACTCTTTGTACACGATCTTTACCAGGTTGGTGGAACCGGTATCCCAATCGCCCTCACCTATGATTATGCCGGGATTAACAACTACCGCTTCCAGCCCCTCGCCCTGGCCGCGCCATACTTCCTGCTCGGCAAGGTGTTTGCTTTCAGCATATACCGAGTTGTATTTACTCTCCTCCCATTGCTCCTCTTCAGTAATCTCCGCCCCTTCTTTACTCCTACCCAGCGCAGCTATTGAGCTGACATACACCATTTTACGTACACCGCGCTCCAGGGCTTCATTCACCACATTGGCAGTACTTTCCGTGTTGAAATGTAAGAGCTGCTGTTTATCCTCTTTTTTGAATGAGACAACGGCAGCGCAGTGGTACACTTCAGTTACATCCTGCATTACTTCTTCTACATCATACACATCCAGCAGGTCACATTTAATCCAGCTTACACCGGGGAGGTTCTGCATGTCCTCTTTGGGGGGACGACTGTTGTAGAGTGCCTTTACTGTTTCGCCCCTGGCTGACAGGAGTTTTACCAGGTGATTACCAACAAATCCGCTGGCACCGGTAACTAAAACGATATTTGGGACAGAAGTCAAAATTCAAAAGTAAAAAGTAAAAAGTCGGTTTTCATGTATTCTTTGAGTTTTGCCTTTTGAACTTTGCATTTTTATAGCGACTGAAACTGTTTAAGAAACCGGACATCATTCTGCGAATATAACCTCAGGTCGTTTACCTGGTATTTGATCTGCGTGATACGCTCTACCCCCATACCGAAGGCAAAACCCGTGTACACTTCAGGATCGATACCGAAATTGCGGAGCATATTAGGGTGTACCATACCACAGCCCAGTATCTCTACCCAGCCAGTATGCTTACAGAGGCTGCAACCGCTACCGCCGCAAACGGTACATGAGATATCCATCTCTGCACTCGGCTCTGTGAATGGGAAATAGGATGGGCGGAAACGCACTTTAGTACCCTCGCCAAACATCTCTGTTACGAAATAGTACAGTGTCTGCTTCAGGTCGGCAAAAGAAACATTCTTATCTACATACAATCCTTCGCACTGGTGGAAAAAGCAGTGCGCGCGGGCAGAAATGGTTTCGTTACGGTAAACACGGCCCGGGCAGATGATGCGAACAGGCAGTTCATTTTGCTCCAGTACCCTTGCCTGTACGGATGATGTATGCGTTCGCAGCACCCAATCAGGATTCTGCGATACGTAGAATGTATCCTGCATATCGCGGGCCGTATGGTTTTCCGGCATATTCAGCGATGTGAAATTGTGCCAGTCGTCCTCTATCTCAGGGCCGGTAGCCACACTAAAGCCTATCTTCTCGAATATAGAAACTACCTGGTTCTCTACCATCCTTAAAGGGTGGCGGGTACCAGCCGGCAACGGCGTACCGGGCAGGGTTATATCCCGGCCCTCGTTCTTATTACTGCCCGCGCCTTGCAGGTGCTTGTATTCCTCGTATTTAGCCTCAGCCATTTGCTTGAAGCTGTTCAACATCTGGCCGGCATCTTTTTTCTGCTCTTTGGGCACATTCTTCATCTCCCCGAATATATCCTTGACGATACCCTTGGTACCGAGGAATTTTATCCGGTAAGCCTCCAGTTCAGCCGCGTTTTGGGGCTGCGTAGCTGCTATTTCTGCTTCAAATGCCTGTATTTTCTCCTGTAACGACTGCATAGGGGGCAAAGATAATGGTTTGGAAATAGGATTTCAGATAGTTGATATTGGATTTTAGATAATTGAAGGTTATTGATGATGTGTTACGTTTTGTTGTGTTATTTGCGAGTGTTCCACCCCCGCCGGCGGGGGACATATTTGTAGTGCCAAAGAGTGATTTGTTCCGTTTTCGCGAGTCAACCACCCCGATCGGCAAATTGGTGCCGTAGGCACTTTTGCCGATATCCTCCCGCCAAGGCGGGACAAGCTCTCCTAGTAACAGGAGGGGAATCTGTGCATTTTGTTGTGTTTTGTTAAGTAAAATAAGCAACCGACAATCAAAAAACGGGCATTTACTATACTTAAAACAATGGTTTTCATCCAATTGTGGCAAATTGTTAAGTATTGTTAAGTGAATGATGATTTTTGGCCTTAACGAGTTCGCAAGCTCAGTTGTTAAGTGAATGATGATTTTTGGCCTTAACGAGTTCGCAAGCTCAGTTGTTAAGTGAATGATGATTTTTGGCCTTAACGAGTTCGCAAGCTCAGTTGTTAAGTAACAGCGGAAGGTCTCGATACTTAACAATCCGGCAGAACGGGGGCTGATATCCGGGGCTGTATGGTGCGGGGATAAAGGTGTCATGGCATAAGCAATTTTCAATAACAAATATACGCATTTATTGTCAATAATTCAATTTTAATGATACGCGTTGCGAGTCGTTATACATTCGTATATTCGTAATAGAAAAACGGGGACGATGAAAACGATACTTACCATATTACTCTTTATACTACTGGTACCACTGTCTCACGCGCAGGATATAATGACCCTGAATAACCAACGCATCAACACCAATAAAACAGGGCTGCTGGTACTCACGGGCTGGGGTGCGGCTAATGTGGTTGCGGGTGCAACAGGATATTTTGTTAACGACAACATAGAGCGCAAGTATTTCCACGGTATGAATGTGATATGGGGCGCAACGAATGGCCTGATAGGTTATATGGGCTACCGCGGCGCATTGAAAGAAAGCAGTATGAACTTTGATGCTGAAAACGCGGAAAAAAGATACCGGTCGAACAAAAGGTTGTACCTGGTAAATGCAGGGCTGGATGTATTGTATATAGGTACGGGGGCATTTATCAAATACGGCATTGTTACGCACGAATCCCGCCCCAGTTATCTTGTGGGTATCAGCGAGTCGTTCATTATTCAGGGCATTGCCCTGTTGGTATTCGACTGCACCATGTTCGGGCTGCACCAATCACAGAACAAAAAATGGGCGAAATTAGTCAGCGGTATCAGCTTTACCGGCAATGGTGTTGGTTATGTGTACAGGTTTTGATATTTGCGTTGCAAACGCTGTGCCTTTGGGTCCTAGTTACAAACGAGGACCAGTGAAGTTATCTTGTTATTAACAGGGGTTACTCTCCCGTAGCTAATTCGAAAAAAGATGACAACTTATCTTTTATTCTTTTAGCTTCGTCTTTTTTAACCTGCTTTTGTGGTATTATTATTTTAATAAATGCCCCTTCTCTCTTTTCATATGGTTGCGTTGGCTGTCCCATATAATAGTTACAAACATAATAAATAGCCTTTACCTTATAGCATGATATAATATACCCTGACTTACTGAAAGAATATTTCATTTTCAAAATTCTCATACCCCTTAGAAAACTATCGATCACGCCAGTAAAATATTGCTCCTCTTTAGCCTCTGACTGCTCTTCTTTCGTTAATTCATGTGCCTTAGTGACATCATGATATTTCATACAAGAATATGTAGCCGACATATGCTGAAAATTCGCTAAAAAATGCCCACCAATTTGTGTTAATCTTAAGAGTAAGTATGGCGGATTTGAATAATCAAACCCTGAATCAATCAAAGAGCCGAAACTATCTACTGGAACAATTGCATGTGCTGTAGAATAGTATTCTGGATGATCTTTATTATAGTGTTCAATTTTAAACAAGTAACATGAAGTCAAGTCATGGCTTTGAGAAAATGTGAACACTGGACACAATAACATTAACAATACTTGAACACGAAAATTCATATGTTATTTTATTACCTGTAGTTGAGTTTCTGGTAAATTGATAAACAAATATAATCGCTCAAATGAATTGTGGAACCTGGTAAAAAGAATTTTGAATTATTATTTTATTCAATTCGTCGTTATTGTATTTTTATTTTTTTTTTTGGGGGGGGGGTGATGTAAGCCTGTTTTTCTATGTCAAAAAAAGCTTAAATATAGCTTAACACTCGTTTTTTAGCAGCATGATTTATTGTTGGTGATACTTCACAGGACTATGCCTTTGGATCCTCGATGCGAACGAGGACCAGTAAAGGTACAATCCTCACGTGTTACTAATATGAATCACTATTAAGCCAATCAATATTAATCAATCATTTACAGCTCTATTTAGCTGCCGTTCATTTCTTTTATTTCGCGCATCATGTCGTTTCAATTACCTCAATGAGTCGCATTGCTTGTTGCCCCTCCAAAAGAAACGAACCAAAGAAAAAGAGGCCGAAACCATAAGCTCCAATGGTTTCGGAAGTTGCCTTGATGAGACGACATTACTACTGCACTGCCAAGCCTGAGGATTGCTACATTTTATTGCGGTAATAAATGTGTAGTATTATCGGTTGCAAACGCTGTACAGTTGGGTCCTCGTTGCAAACGAGGACCAGTAAAGAGGTGCTATTATTCCAAAATGAAACTAACCGGCAACACATAATATTCCCTTATCGGGCGATTGCGATACTTAGCCGGTTTCCATGCCGGCAACAATCCTATTACCCTAAGGCTTTCATCATCAAAGCACTTGTAACCACTTCCTTTTGCAATTTCAGGACAGCAAATTTTACCGTCAGTGTTGATCGTAAATTTTACCATTACAACATGCCTGCCCCACAGACCTTTATCTTTAGCTTCATCAGGCATTTTGCAATTTTTCGCTAAATATTCATAAGGATTGTAAGTAGGCCGGGGAGCAACCTGACCAGAATCACATTTTGACATTGTAATTTGCTCTCCATTCATGTCATAGCATGAGCAATCGGCCAACTTTCCACTATCATAATTGCCGGTAAAACTCACTTTACGGTTTTTATGATAATAAGTCCATACACTATCTTTAATATGACCAGCGGCAAATTTGCCATATTCCGACACTGAGCTATCCTCATAATATGATGTCAAATATCCTGCTCCGGTGCCTTTCATATCATAATCACCATATTGCACTAAGTGTCCCTCCTCATCCCAATAGAATGATTTATGAAAGGGCATTCCTGTAGATTTATACCTCGAAGAATCAGCTAACACACCATTTTTATAATATGCCCTGGATAATCCAACAGGGTTGTTTTGATAATAAGTATGTTCACTTGCTAATTTGCCATTATCGTAGTATTCATAGAACTTGCCATCTTTTACGGTCATGCTGTCATCCAGGTACATACCTTCTGATTGCAACGATTTTGAATCCGCATAAAAAATCTGCACATGCCACGCCCCCTGCTCTGTCTTTTTTGCGATCCTGTAATATGTAAAATCCGAGCTGTCAGGGTTTACTACTCTATAGCCTGTGATCTGGCCATTAGCATCAACGTTATTTAACAAGTACTGCCTGACAGTATCTGTATATTGAGCGTCTGCGTTGTATGCGTATAGCGAAAAGGCTAACAGGAATAATAGTTTCTTCATGAGTTGAACTTGGATTCGGTGCAAAAAAACACAAAACTACCCGTCTTGCAAAACGCAGGGTACATACCACATGTCTACAACTCCCCCGAAGCAATGATCATCCAATCTTTTTTGGCGTTGCCTGCGGCTATCCATTTGTCCATTTGCTGAGCGGTGGCTGTGGTGCCGGGCACTTCCCTGCCACCCCTTGCGGCTTCTTCTATCATCAGGCGTGCGTCTTTGCGGGCCATCTGCAGTTCCCATGATGGCGTGTCGAACTGCCCGTTCAACACCCTCCTCAGCCTTTGCGGTGTTGAGGCTCCGGGGTTCCACTCGCTGAGCAGGGTGAATATGTCTTCGCCCGTTACGTCTACCGCTTTGGCCAGGGAAAGCATGTCTGATATGCCCGCTGTCAGCGCCAGTAAGAACTGGTTGCCTATCAGCTTTACTCCTGCCGCCTTACCTGTAACATTGCCAAAGTTCAGCACTTTGCCCGTCATGGTCTCCAGCCAGGGCATGATCTTCTGTGCTATATCGCCATTATCAGATATCAGCATATAGCCGGTACTGTCCAGTGCGTTGGACGGCCCCATAAATACAGGTACGTGTACATAAGTATGCCCTTTTGCCGCCCACTGCACGGTACGTTCGATGGCACCTTCTACCGTAGTGGTTGTATGGTCGATTATTATGCTGCCCGGCTCCAGGTTGGCTTCTGCCAGGGCCAGTACTTCGTTCACAGCATCATCATCAGACACCACAATGTGCACCCTGTGTACTCCTTTCACCGCCTCACCGGGGCTATCAAACACCTTAGCACCATGTTCTTCCAGTGCTTTCGCTTTTTCTATGGTCCTGTTCCATACATGCACGGTCTCTCCTTTTGCCAGAAGCGCCCTCGTGAAATTACCTCCTAAATGTCCTGTTCCTAAAAATGCTATCATAGTCTGTGTTTTATACTTCTAAAATTAGCATTTTACCCCGGCAAGAACGTATATACTAACAAGGCATGTATCTTTGCCGGCACCGCAATAAAAAAGCCAAACAAAGATTAAACCAAAGGCATGCCGGACAGTCTATGTTGTGTGTGCAACAAAATGCATAGTATATCTATACAATAATGAGCTTCAACTACTTAGTTAAATTACACATATACATATTTCTTTTCGCTTGTGTCGGCTTTATGCAAACGGCTGATGCACAGTTATATACCATAAAAGGGCGTGTGCTGGATGGGAAAGACAAGTCGCCTATGGTAGGGGTGACCGTGAAAACCACGCTGCAGGACAAAGACAAAGCAGCCATAACGGATATAGATGGTCATTATACCATTGCAGACCTGCCACGCGGGCAATACAAAATAAGCTACAGGTACCTTGGCTACCGGGAGGTAACAAAGACCATAGAAGTGACCAATAAAGATGTTACTGTAGACGACTTACAAATGAGTACGGACAAGAACCAGCTGAAAGAAGTAGTGGTGAAAGACGTACGTGCAAGGGCCGAAATAAAAGGAGATACCGTACAGTTTAACGCAGACGCTTTCAAGACCAACCCCGATGCTACTGCTGAAGACCTGGTGAAGAAAATGCCCGGTGTGGTAGTGGGCCCCAATGGCGTGCAGGTAAACGGGGAAACGGTAAAAAAGGTATTGGTAGACGGTAAAGAATTCTTTGGCAGCGACCCTAACGCAGCGATGAAGAACCTGCCCGCAGATATCATCAGCAAGGTGCAGGTGTTTGACAACATGAGCGACCAGGCAAGCTTTACAGGTTTTTCGGATGGGACTACCGATGCGGCGCTGAACTTTATTACCAAAGACGGTATGGCCAAAGGGCAGTTTGGCAGGGCATACGTAGGATATGGTACGAACCAGCGATATAATGCGGGATTGTCGCTGAACTTTTTCAATGATGATCAGCGTATCTCTATCCTAGGCATGTCTAACAACATCAATCAACAGAACTTCAGTACAAGTGACGTAATGGGGCTGATGGGCAGTGGTGGGCCGAGGCGCGGACCAGGGGGTGGCGGCAACAGCGGCGGCCTGGATGTACGCAGCTTAGTGAATGGAGGAACCAGCAATGGTAATACCACCACAAATGCAGGAGGCATCAACTATACTGACCAGTTAGGCAAAAAAGTAAAACTGACAGGTAGTTATTTTTTCAACTCGACAGATAATGTGAATGAGGCAAGCATTGTGCGTAACTATTTTACAGCCGACCAATTGCTGTATAATGAAAAGAGCCTGACAGAAACAAAGAATATCAACCACAGGGCCAGCCTGCGTGTTGAATACGCAATTGACAATAAGAACTCTATTATATACACGCCTACCTTCACCACACAACAAAATAAATACAGCACCTCGCTGAATGGTGTATATAATACTACCAGCGATGGCCTGACCAGCAGTACGCAGAACAACCAGTATTCTGATAATACCAGCTACAATATCAACAACAACCTGTTGCTGAGGCACAAGTTCAACAAACGCGGCAGGACCTTATCGCTGGATCTGTCGTCGAAAAACACCACACAGGATGGTACGGGCAACTACTATTCGCTGACTGAATATAAAAGCCAGGTAGGTAATAAACTGCTGGACCAGGAATATACTAACAACAACAACGTGAACAGCTATTCGGCCAACCTGACCTATACAGAGCCTGTGGGCAAAAAGGGGCAGGTGATGATCAGCTACAATCCATCAATACAAAAAAGTGTAGCGGATAAGACAACCAATGATAAAGACAGTGTGACGGGGGACTACACACAACTGAACAAGATACTATCCAACAAATACAACAACAACTATACTACACAAAGGGGCGGAGCCACCTACAGGGTGAACGTGGGCAAAACCAGCTACTCGATAGGTGCGGACGTGCAATCGGCCGACCTGCAGGGAGAACTGATATACCCATCGGCAGGGCAGGTGGACAGGAACTTTCTGAATGTATTGCCTACGGCTATGTTCACATACAGGAAAAGCAAAGAGCAATCGCTGCGTGTGATGTATCGTACCAACACCAACGCACCGGCTATTACCGACCTGCAAAACGTGGTGGACTATTCTAACCCATTATTACTGAGCACAGGTAACCCCAACCTTAACCAGAGTTACGATCACAACCTGATGATATTTTACCGTACGGTGGACACTAAAACATCGAGGACCTTCTTCAGTATGGCCAGGGGTAAGTATACCAGCAACTATATCTCATCTCAGACCATCATACCTACTGCTGACACTATCATCAATAACGTACAGGTGAACAAGGGCAGCCAGATGGTGATGCCGGTGAATATGAACGGCTATTACAGCCTGAATACTTTTATGGTATATGGTACGCCCATATCATTGCTTAAATCAAATATTAACCTGAGTGGTGGTGTGAACTATACACGTACGCCTACTATCATCAACGACCAGGAAAACATATCAAATAATACCGCCTTCAGCCTGAGGACCTACCTGGGCAGTAACATCAGCGAGAAAGCAGATTTCAACCTGAGCTATTCCGGCACCTACAACATAGTGAAGAATAGTTTGCAAAAACAATCGGACAATAACTACTTCACACACACGGCCAGCGCCAACGTGAACTTTATACTCGGCAACAGGATAGTACTGAACAGCAGCTACAACTATACTGTTTACGCCGGGCTGACAGATAGCTACAACCAGGGATACCAGTTATGGAATGCGTACGTCGGTTACAAATTCCTGAAACAAAAGCAACTGGAAGCCAAGCTATCTGTTTTCGACATACTGAAACAGAACACCAACATCAGCCGTACCGTGAACGCTACCTATACACAGGACAACCAAAGCACTGTACTGCAACGCTACTTCATGGTGACGCTGACATATACTCTAAAGAACTTTGTGAAAGGCGAAATGCCTGTCGACAACAGGCCACCGGGTATGCCTATGCATCCACCACATCGCAGGGACTAAAACTGTATTTTTTCAACAACATAATAAGGAGGGTTTTTTGCCTTCCTTTCTTTTTAAAATAAACTTTCAGAAAATTTTGAAAGTTTAAAACATTCATCTTACCTTTATGTTGAGCAAAGGAAATAAGGGAGATCATAAAGAACTAAAAGTTTTCTGATCATGAACTACAATATCCCCGCATACGGAATCTACCTGGCCATCATGGTGTTCATCATTGTCTATGTCGGCAGATTGTTTCACAAGAACGGGAGGGTGTTCATTCTTAACCTTTTTAACGGCCACACCGCACAAACCGATAACCTGAACAATATCCTGCTGCTGGCGTATTACCTCTTCAACATCGGGTATGCATTTGTGAAGCTGAGTTTCTGGACCGAAGTGACCAACATTGATATACTGGTATCGAGTTTGGGAACCAACATAGGAGTGCTGACACTGATACTGGCAGTGACCCACTACTTCAACATGCTGCTTATCTACTACTTATCAAAAAGACAATCTTTATCATTCACACATAAATAGTTTCAATCATGGCTAATCAATTTGTTGTAACCGCTTATTTCATATATCTGCCCATTGTTTTAGTACTGACATGGTACGTGGCTTATACACTGTTCAAAAACGGGCTGGTCTTTATGCGCGATATATTCAACGGCCGCGAGGAAATAGCCGTTGCTACCAACAGCCTGTTCAAAATAGGGTTCTACCTGTTGAACCTGGGCTTTGCCTTGTACATACTGAAAATACACAACTACTTAGATGACACACAAAGCACTATCGAAGCCCTGAGTTATAAAATAGGCGGCTTCAGCATTTACCTGGGTATTATGTTGTTCTTCAACCTCTATATGTTCTTCAGAGGCAAAAGGGTAGCCAAACAAAGGCGCATGGATATGCAGATCATGCAGGCACGTATGGGAGGCAGGAATAACGAAGAGTAGTTAATAGTTGTTTCATTAATTGTTGCACAGGCGTCGCCCTTCCGGGTGGCGCTTGTTGCTTTTTGAGTGTGCTATAACTATCCTCTTTCTTCCTTTATTATTACCTTCATCCTGTTATTACAATGAGACTACTCATCCTGGCCATATTACTATTTGCGGGTTGCAACCGCGACCACCGAGACATTGGCATGTTGGGCGACTCTCATATGAAACACGGGCAATGGGACAGCCTGGGTGTACATGCGTATAATTTTGGCGTTGGCGGAGAAAAGATAGCTGGTGTTATAAAACAGGCAGACAGGGTGAGGATGTATAAACCTACTACCTGTTTTATAGAGTGCAGTGCAAATGACATTCACTGGGATTCAGGTTATGCACAAATAACAAGAGATTACAGGCGACTGATAGATACCATGAGCCTTTTATGTAGCCCGATAGCAGTGAAAGTGCCCTATGTAGGTAAAGATTATCCCCGCTCCGATACCTTCAACATGATGGTGGCTCGTGTAAATACATACATCGACAGCCTTGGTATTCCTACTATAGACCTGAACAGGCTTGTTTCTGCCGATGGCTATATGAAACAGGAATATGTTATGCCGGACGGTATCCATATGAACGAGGAAGGTTACAAGCTATTCGCACAATCAGTAAAATGCTGGCTGTATCGCCGAGAAATGGACAAATGGTACAACCGCTTGCTGCTTTGGTAATTGTGGTGACACTCATTAATTTAATAACAATACGAACATTCTCCCGCTCAAAATCTATCGCTCTGTTAAGATTTAAGCAACTACAGCCCATACTCGGGGCTTTTTTAGTAATTTGTAGTACTTAAAAACGACAGGACATAATGAACAGGGCTATAAGGAAAGTAGCGGTAATAGGTAGTGGTGTAATGGGCAGCCGTATCGCAGCACATTTTGCAGGCATAGGCGTCGAGGTATTATTGCTGGACATCGTTCCACGCGAATTATCGGAACAGGACAAGGCAAAAGGAATTACTACAGACAATCCCGCATGGCGCAACAGTATTGTGAACAGTGCTTTGCAGGCTACACTCAAGGCTAACCCAAGTGCCGTGTACACAAAAGACGTAGCTAAAAACATCACCACGGGCAACATTGAAGACGACCTGCACAAAATAAAAGACTGTGATTGGATCATGGAGGCCGTAATAGAGCGGCTGGATATAAAACAAAACGTTTTTGCAAAAATAGAAGAGCACCGCAAACCGGGCACACTCATTACCACTAATACTTCGGGTATTCCAATACACCTGATGAGTGAAGGCAGGAGTGAGGATTTCCGTAAGCATTTTTGCGGCACACACTTTTTCAATCCACCACGCTACCTAAGGTTGCTGGAAATAATACCCGCACCGGATACTCAACAAGACATCATAGATTTCCTTGTCGATTACGGCAGTCGTTTCCTCGGCAAGACAACCGTGTTGTGTAAAGACACTCCTGCTTTCATAGCCAACCGTGTGGGCGTGTTTGGCTTTATGGCTGTGTTTCATGCCATGCAGCAACTGGGCCTGAATATTGATGAGACAGACTCGCTGACGGGCACTATCATGGGCAGGCCTAAATCGGCTACCTTTCGTACAGGTGATGTAGTGGGACTAGACACGCTGGTGCATGTGGCCAAAGCACTACCGGAGAATGTACCCAACGACGAAGCGAAAGACATTTTCAAGATACCTGCCTTCATCGAGAAGATGATAGAGAACAAATGGCTGGGGGATAAAACAGGACAGGGTTTTTATAAAAAGGTAAAAGGTGCAGGTGGAAAAAGCGAGATACTGACACTGAACCTTGAAACGATGGACTATGTCCCCAAGCAAAAAGCGAAGTTCGCTACGCTGGAAGTGGCTAAACCTATAGATGACCTGAAACAGCGGTTAAAAGCATTATATACCGGTCAAGACAAGGCGGGTGAGTTCTACCGTATGTTCCACCATATGCTGTTTGCTTATGCCAGCAACCGCATACCTGAAATAGCAGACGAGTTATACAAAATAGATGATGCACTAAAAGCAGGTTTTGGGTGGGAGATAGGTGCTTTTGAAAGCTGGGACTCACTTGGCGTAAAAAAAGTACTGGAGCATATGGACAAAGCGGGCATCAAAGCCGCACCATGGGTTCAGGAAATGCTGGATGCGGGTATAAATAATTTTTACAAAACAGAAAACGGGCAGCGTATGTATTATGACATACCTGCTAAAGCATACAAAGCCATACCTGGTAGTGGTTCAGTGATCATACTGGAGCACATGGATGATAAAGTAGTATGGCAAAACAGTGCTTGTAAACTGGTGGACATAGGCGATGATGTGGTGGCATTAAGCTGGAACACAAAAATGAACAGCATAGGTGGCGAAGTATTAGCCGGTGTACAAAAAGCGGTAAGTATAGCCGAAGAAAAATATAAAGGATTAGTTATAGCCAACAGCGGTGCCAACTTCAGTGCAGGTGCTAATGTAGGCTTGATATTCATGTTTGCCGTAGAGCAGGAATATGATGAACTGGACATGGCTGTTCGCCAATTCCAGAACACAACCATGCGATTGCGTTACAGCAGCATACCGGTAGCTGTGGCTCCTCATGGCATGGCGCTGGGTGGTGGTTGCGAAATGTGCCTGCATGCCGACGCGGTACAGGCTGCGGCAGAAAGCTATATAGGACTGGTAGAAATGGGTGTAGGCCTGATACCCGGTGGTGGCGGCACCAAAGAAATGGTAGTACGCGCATCGGACAGGAACATAAAAGAGGATATAGAACTGAACTACCTGCAACAACTGTTCATCAACATAGGTACAGCCAAAGTGGCTACCTCTGCACACGAAGCATTCGAAATGTCGATACTGCGTAAGGGAACAGACGGCATATCCATTAATCCTGACAGGCGTGTTACTGATGCGAAAAGAAAGATATTATCGCTGTGGGAACAAGGGTACACACAACCAGTTTTACGTCACGACATAAAGGTACAGGGCCGCGGCGGATTAGGTCCGTTGATGGCAGGCATACACGGTATGTGGCGTGGTAACTACATCAGCGATTATGATAAATTTATTGCCGAAAAGCTGGCGTATGTCATGTGCGGTGGCGACCTCTCTCAACCTACCTTAGTGAGCGAACAATATCTGCTGGACCTGGAAAGGGAAACCTTCCTGAGCCTGTGCGGACAAAAGAAAACTTTGGAAAGGTTGCAGAGTATATTACAAACAGGCAAACCATTGCGCAACTAAATGAAACTTAAGACAGCTATATTATCTCTGTTGCTTGGTGCGACACATATTATGCAGGCGCAAACCATGCCTGAAGTGGAGCAGCAGATCAACTTTTACTTAGAAGGTATCAGCTACTGGCGTTTCCAGTATTCGCCGGAGGATACAGTTTTTGATCATGAAGTGAATAAAGAAGATTCTGTTGCCGGAATCAATGAGGCATTATATAATTACATAGAAAAAGTATTGCCGAATGTACCAGGTATACTCAAAAGAACACCTAAACTGCCCGAAAACTCCGATATGGATATTGTTGTTTCACCGGATAAAAAACTGAGTATTTATAACTGGGACACTCATATAGTGCCGGGGAAACAATTGCACAACGCTGTTGGATTGTATGATGCAGGCAGCGGCCGTGTAGCAGCAATCTCTTTAGGGCATGTGCTCCTGAAAGATACAGCAATTACTCCCGGTTACAGGTTCGTTGAAATACTGAACCTGCAAAGTAGTGGAAAGACATATTATCTGCTGATATGGACCGGCAACTATACAGAAACACTCAAAAACAAAACAGTTTTCGCATACGTTATTAACAATAACAAGCTGGAACCTGCTGAGATATTTGTTGAAGGTGGACAAAAGTCAGGCAATACAGGATATGTGTATGACTATATGTCCAACTACGACTTTGAGAAAATGAAAGAGATCAATACCATTCACCTGAGTAAGAATGGCAAAAAACTATACATACCCGTAACGGAGCACAACCAGATAACAGGTAAATGGAAGGTGTATGTATTCGATGGTACTAACTTTTTTTATGATGAGAAGGCAAAATAACCCTATATGGAAAGTGAAGTTGATATTCAGTATGTTCCTGCTGATATTGTGCAGCAGTGCCATGGCGCAACCGGGTACTGTTGACGAGGCAAGGATGTACCTGGACATGAAGCAGTATGACAAGGCCATTGATGCTTTTGATAATCTATACAAGAAAGACAACCGTAACCAGGAAATATATTCTGGGTACTTAGATGCACTGTTGGCAGCCAAAGAATACAAAAAGGCAGAAGGGCTGGTAAATGCCCAGATACAAAAGAACCCAAGTAGTGCTGCACTTACAGTAGATATGGGCAGGGTATATCACGAAAGTGGTAAAGAGAAAAAAGCCGAAGAACTATATGAAGCGGCACTAACCATGCTGAACGGTGACGACCTGCTGACACAGCTTATAGCGAAAAAATTCACTGACCTGGAGCGTGATGATTACGCACTGAAAACTTATGAACAGGCAGGCCTGATACTACACAATCAATACCTGTATAGCGGACCTATGGCCAGGCTATACTTCAAAGCAGGCGACCTGGACAATGGCATAGCTACTCTGCTGAATGCGAGCCGCAGTTTCTATAATGGCGGCATTGAAGAAGTAAAGACCACCCTGCTCGATTACCTGGGTGATGACAGGAAAAAACTTGCAAAGGCACAGAAAGCCATCATCAAAAAAATAAATGAAGAGCCGGACAATCCTTATTATTCTGAACTGCTAACCTGGTTGTATACACAAAAGGACGACTGGGACGGAGCACTGATACAGGTACGCGCTCTTGACGAAAGATATAAAGAGCAAGGCGAACGTATACTTGATTTTGCACGTTATGCAGTGAAAGAAAACAAGAATGAATTTGCCCTGAAAGCATATAGCGAAGTTTTAGACAAAGGGAAGGAATACCCTTTTTACTCAACCGTTATTCACGAGATGCTTGGGGTAAAATTCAAAATACTGCAAGACAAATCATCATTTACACCCGAAGAAGTGAACAAGCTTGCTGATGAATACAAACAGTTCCTGGATAGCTTCCCCGACTACTATACATTTCATATTACACAGGATTATGCAACTGTACTGGCAAGGTATGCCGGTCAGCCTGAGCAAGCAATAGCATTGTTGGAAAAAGTGATAGCCTTGCCGGCAGCGAGAAGGGATTTTGTGGGCCAATGCAAACTGCAACTGGGCGACTATATGATACTGGTAGGAAGAATATGGGACGCTTCATTGACCTATACACAGGTGCAAAAAGAATTTCGTGAAGATGTGTTGGGCGAAGAAGCACGTTTTCGTGATGCAAAGCTGGCCTATTTTCGCGGCGATTTTGAATGGGCGAACATACAGGCTTCGGTACTGAAGGCGTCTACCTCTGAATTAATTGCCAATGATGCACTATACCTTTCTGTGCTCATAACAGAAAATATTCCGCCGCATAGTAACTATGTACCATTGGAGCGATTCGCCTATGCAGACCTACTGGTCTTCCAGAACAAATATGACGAAGCGGAGCACATACTGGACAGCATATCCACTGCCTTCCCTGACCACCCTTTGGCCGATGACCTGCTGATGCAGAGAGCGAAAATAGCGCAGAAGAAACGGGATTATACAAAAGCGCTTGCTTACCTGGAAAAGATACATCAAGAGCATGGAAAGGATGTATTGGCCGACGATGCCTTATTTACCATGGCAGAGATAAATGAAAAATACCTGGATAAAAAAGAAGAGGCCGGTAGACTATACGCTCAACTGATCATTGAGTATCCCGGCAGTACTTATATACAACTGGCACGTAAAAAAGTGAACGAGTTAGGCGCTAGTATTTCATTATAAATAGTATTTTATGCGGACACCTTGTACCGCATGAAACAATGGCCGTTACATAAAGCTCACTTCTGGGAAACAACTCCGTTTATCAGGCTGCTATTGCCGCTAATAGCCGGCATAGTAGTCTACCCCATTGCTGACAAACTATTAAACTATTCCGGAGTACTCGGTATCACTTCATTTATTCTATCTGCTGCTGTTTACACAACATTATCGTTTGCCCGGCAAAATAAGCCAATTGTAAAATACACCGGGTTTGTCTTCATGCACTTATCACTCATTCTAGCCTCATGGTTGTTGCGCTATTACCAGGATATACGCAATGACAGGTTTTGGTTTGGCCACAACATTTCAAATGCCGACGGTTATGTAGCTACGATAACGGAAGTACCCGCAGAAAAGGAACGTAGTTGGAAGCTGGAGGTAAATGTCACCCACACAATACATGGGAACAAAACAGTACCAGTCACGGGCAAAGCATTTGTGTATGTATACAAATTCAATGCACCCGCTTTGCACGAAGGTGATATTATCATCATACCCAACAAATGGCAGCCGATTACCAATAGCGGTAATCCATTTGAATTTGATTACGCAACCTACCTGTCACGCAATAATATCTACTACCGCCAATTTATTTCGGGCGATGAGCTGACCATACACAGCTACACTAATGAACACGACCTGAATTGGATAAGACGAATACATCACTGGTCGGCCAGGCAACTGGAATGGTATATTACAGACAGGCAGACACTTGGGTTACTCAAAGCTATATTACTTGGCGATAAAGAAGAGTTGGATAATAATCTGACAGAGGTCTATGCAGGAACCGGCATCGTGCACATCATGGCTATATCAGGTGCGCATATAGCCATATTTTTCCTGTTGGCAGTACTGTTACTTTCATGGATGAAACATAAAAAATATTACTGGGTAAAGTATATAGCTGCCTTACCACTGATCTGGCTATACGTTGTAGTGGCTGGTGCGCCTACTTCAGCAGTACGGGCGGCTATCATGTTCTCTCTGCTGGGCATAGGTTTTGCTTTGCAGAAATACCGTAATGGTGTCAACCAATTGCTGGCCACTGCTTTTGTTGTGCTGTGTATAAATCCCTACTGGCTGTATGATGTTGGATTTCAGTTGTCGTTTACAGCTGTCCTGTCTATCTTCCTTTTCTACAAACATGCATACAGGTGGTACAGCCCTGCAAACAAAGCATTACGCACTATATGGGCGGCAATCGCTGTAAGTATTTCAGCTGAGATACTGGTAGCTCCATTAGTGATATATTATTTCCATCTTTTCCCTTTGCAGTTCATTGTAGCCAATGTACTCGCCTATTTATTCATGAGTGTAACGCTTATTGGTGGCATGTTACTGATCGTAATATCACTGTTCTATCCTGTTGCACATTTCATCGCGAGCTTACTTACTGTTATTACCACGTGGTTCAACCATGCTATTTACCTGTTACAACAAATCAATTTTGACAGCTTCCACAGACTAACGTTAAGCACTTCTCAAATAATACTGGTGTATTTAACCATAGCAGGTATTGCTGTGTACTTCATCAAGAAACAGACTAAAGCATTACTCCTTTCACTCACCCTTTGCTCCCTGTTCCTCCTTTCCTCCTGCATGGTTGAATGGCAGTCTTTAAAGCAAAATATCTTCGTGGTATACAATACCTC
This sequence comes from Chitinophagales bacterium, assembly GCA_020636495.1. Classification (NCBI taxonomy): domain Bacteria; kingdom Pseudomonadati; phylum Bacteroidota; class Chitinophagia; order Chitinophagales; species Chitinophagales bacterium. The sequence continues at coordinate 122,275 of JACJXQ010000009.1, forward strand.
TAAAGCAGCACAGATAGAGTTGATAACCGGTACAACCTGCACTACACTTGTTAGTCCTGAAATAGCTGACCCGGCAACGGAAGAATATGTGCTGCGACCCGCACACATCAATATGCACATACGCGATACGATGAAAGCAAAGAACAGCTACAACTTTATAAATACAAACGGCGAAATCATTTTCATTTTGAACCAGCCCATACAAGACACTACTATACAGGCAGATTATGTTGTGATAACAGGCACGAAAGGTATCAATATGGCTGACATTAAGCAGGTATTTGGTGATGCCCAGATAATATTCAGTACAGCGGTATCAAGAAATAAGGCAGAGGTATGGACGAGAGATGCTAATACATCTGGTCTTTCTGTACATAATATCCGATCAGAAGGAGCGTTTGTATTAAGCGATCATTTATTACTACAACCAACAAAATGAATAAAAAGCTCATAACCCTGATATCTATATTATTAGTATGGTCTGTAAAAACGTACGCTCAAATACCTTCGGGCTTATACGTGAGCCACAGCTATGGAGTATGGTATGTGGTTGTGAAGAATGATACTGCATTTACAGAAAGACTTTCTGAAAAAAAGGGATTCGTACATATCTGGGGAGGCTCCAGGGATACGCTGATCCAACAAAATGATAAAAGCTATATCGGGAAGAGATATCAATTATCTGTTGAAGCCAACAAACTCTTTATTATCAAAACACCCCCTCTCAAAAAAGGGGAAAAATACCGGAAGCTGAAACCTGCCAAACAAGAAGACAAACGAGAATGGGATATGCTACGTAATATGTTAGTACTGAATGAGCTGTTATACAAAAAACCCAACCTGAAAAAAATAATGTTCGGAGAAGTAAGAGGTGCACAATATGAATATGACGAACTCAGGGAGGCATATTGGAATTTAGAAGGTTTATGTGGAGTTGACCAGGTTACTTTTATTCAAAAAGTTGACAGATTCAAAGAAACATATTTGAAGGAACTCCCCCCATTATAATACCGGCATCGCTGATTCACTCATTATAACATTAGCCAATATCGCAGCAGCTTAGTATCTTTGCGCTTCAATTTTCACATATAATCTAAAAATAGTATGGAACGTAAGATAGGTGCCGCGTTGATATCAGTATTTTATAAAGATGGCCTGGAGCCGATAGTGCGCAAACTGCACAAACTGGGAGTGACAATATACTCGACAGGTGGCACACAATCATTTATAGAAGAGGCGGGTATCCCCTGTGTATCTGTTGAAAGTGTTACCAGCTACCCTTCTATACTGGGAGGTAGGGTTAAGACCCTGCACCCGAAAGTATTCGGCGGCATCCTTGCCCGCCGCGACCTGCCTGAAGATCAGCAGCATGTATCTGAATATCAGATACCCCTGTTCGACCTGGTGATAGTGGACCTGTATCCATTCGAGGAGACTGTAAAAAGCACTACCGACGAGAAAAAGATCATCGAGAAGATAGACATAGGTGGAGTATCGCTGATTCGTGCAGCAGCCAAGAACTATAATGATGTATGCATCATAGCATCGCGCAACCAATACAGCGGCCTGCTGGACCTTCTGAATGAAAAAGGTGGTAATACCTCGATAGCTGACCGTAAAAAATATGCAGCTGCAGCCTTTACAGAGTGCGCACACTACGATGTAGCTATAGCCGACTATTTTGCCCGCACTGAAGAAAGCAACGAGTTCCAGTTGTCAGTAGCAGGTAAGCAATCACTGCGTTACGGTGAGAACCCACACCAGGATGCAGCTTTTTATGGTGATATTAATGCCATTTTCGATAAGCTGAATGGTAAAGAACTTTCTTACAACAACCTGGTGGATGTGGATGCTGCCTGCCAGATAATAGCAGAGTTCAGCCGACCTGCCTTCGCAGTTATTAAACATACAAACGTATGTGGTGTAGCTCAACGTGATAACGTAGAAGAAGCATGGGATGCAGCCCTTGCAGGTGACCCTGAAAGTGCTTTTGGTGGTGTACTCATCACTAACCAGACCATCAATATGGCCGTAGCGCAAAAAATAAGCGAATTGTTCTTCGAGATATTGATAGCACCTGCTTTTGATGCCGATGCACTGGAGCTACTGAAAGGCAAGAAGAATAGGATACTGTTGCAACAGAAAGAAACATTCTACCCTGAAAGGGAATACAAACGTATACTGAACGGCACTTTGGTACAGCAGGCCGACAAAGGAAATTATGCAGAGTGGACAGAAGCAAGCTCCCGCAATAGTACGGAAGCTGAAAAAGCTGATATGGAGTTTGCCAACATCGTTTGTAAGCACCTGAAATCTAACGCTATAGCACTGGTTAAGAACAAACAACTGGTGGGTAAAGGTTGCGGCCAGACGAGCCGTATAGATGCACTGCGCCAGTCGATAGATAAGTCGAAGCATTTTGGCTTTTCATTAGAGGGTGCGGTTCTGGCTTCAGACGCTTTCTTCCCTTTTGATGATTGTGCACGTATGGCGCACGAAGTTGGTATTACGGCTATTATTCAGCCGGGGGGTTCTGTAAGGGACAATGACACCGTACAATATTGTAAGGATAACAACATTGCCCTGGTACTTACTAAGACAAGGCATTTCAAACACTAAAATAATTACTATTTTAGGTCTATGGTCTCAATACTCATAGACGATGAACTATTACTGCGCTCCCTGCAACCGGGTGATGCGCAGGAATTGTTTGAACTTATCGATTCATCGCGAGACCATCTGCGACCGTGGTTCCCATGGGTGAATATGACCACTAAGCCTGAGCATTCTCTTCAGTTCATACAGCAGTCTATTGCACAACAGAATGCGCAGGAAGGCCTGGCACTTGGTATCATTTACAAGCGAAAGCTGGTAGGCAGCATGGGTATGCACAACTGGGACCACAACCTGAAAAAAGCACACCTCGGATACTGGATAGCTAAAGACTATGAGAACAAAGGCATTGTAAACACCTGCCTGAAAAGTTTTATTGACTTCCTTTTTGACAAAGCGGGGCTGAATAAAGCAGAGATACACTTTATGGTATCAAACAAGCGTAGCGCAGCCGTAGCCGAGAAACTGAAATTTAAAGTTGAAGGCATTATACGTCAGAACTATCTGCTACATGGCAAGTATCATGATATTGTCGTTACCGGACTGCTCAGGTCAGAGTGGCCGGGACTGCCCGAAAGCAAGGGCAAACAGTTTAAGGCTACTTAGCAGTACTCATAAGCTTCTCCCATATTTCAGGTATACGTTTTACCCAGTTCAGTTCGCGCATTTTGCTGCGGGCATCCTCTACAGGACTTCCAAAGTACACCTTCCCCCCCTCAATACTCTGACCCACGCCACTTTGTGCGTATACTATAGCACCTTTACCGATAGTCAGGTCTTTACTCACACCAACCTGGCCCCAGAGTATTACCTCATCTTCTATAATTGCCTTACCACCTATACCTACCTGGCCTGCAAACAGGCAATTCTTGCCTATGACAGCACCATGACCTATATGTATATGATTATCCAATTTGGTGCCGGCACCAATGATGGTATCACCACTTACCCCTTTATCGATTGCACAACCTGCACCTATCTCCACGTCATCGCCAATAATAACACGACCGCAGCTTTCCAGTTTGTCATACTGTACATTCCGTTCCTTACGGCGCTTAAAATAAAAAGCATCAGCCCCCAGCACTGTGCCTGAATGTATAATAACGTTATCGCCTATAGTGGTATGATCGTAAATGGTAACATTGGGGTGTATCAGGCAGTTCTTACCAATAGTAACGTGGTTACCAACAAATACTCCCGGCTGCAGGTGAGTGCCTTCTCCAATCACTGCAGTGTCGCTGATCATTTTATTAGCCGGCTCAAAAGGGCGAAAATGTTTAACTAATTGTACATAAGCGCTAAACGGATCATGATGTAATAATAGTGTTTTCCCTTCAGGGCATGGCACTTCTTTGTTAATTATAATAATTGTTGCTGCTGAAATTAAACAGTTATTAAAATACTTCTCATTGTCTACAAAAGATACGTCTCCATGAGTAACTTTATGTATCTCATTAATCCCGGTTGCCGTCCGGTTAGTGTTGCCTATGATAGTTGCACCAATGTATTCTGCTATCCATTGTACAGGAACTTCTTTCTCAAGTTTCATGAATCAGTATTTGCGCAAAGGTACAACACAACCACCTCGAAAACACTATATATGATAGATAACATTGACCATACCGAATTAAAAACTCTAATTTTGTCATTAACTTTTAATTGTTTAGCTATTGAGACATATTAACATAAACGGGAAACTGCACAAAGACACATCCGCCAGTGTACCTTTCGATAGCAGGGCTGTAAGATTTGGTTTCGGGCTTTTTGAAACTATGCTGGTATTGGATGGACAGATACAATTGAAAGAATACCACTGGGAAAGACTATTTGCCGGTATAAAGCAACTGATGCTGGTGATGCCCGAACTGATGACGCGGCAATGGATGGAAGATGAAATAATGAGAACGGTAAAGAAAAACCAGATGGAAAAACTGTGCCGTGTCCGTTTCCAGATATATGCAGGGCGTGGCGGTTTATTTGACGGGCAGAACCCATGGACGGAATTTGTTATAGATTGCCAGAACTTTGACCCCAGGCTGACGCAATTAAATGAACAAGGTCTGTCCCTGGTATATGCTGAAGGTGTATCAAAAAGCCCTGACAGTATCGCCAATCTCAAAACCACGAATGCCATGATATATTGTATGGCTGCCAGGCAGGCAACAGCTAAAAAGGCTGACAATGCCATTATATTAAATACCTATGGCCGCCCAATAGAAACCACACTGGCGAATATCTTTTGTATAAAAGGCGACACCTTATATACACCTCCTTTGTCTGAAGGACCAGTAGGAGGCGTTATGCGCAAGTATATTATGCAACAGCTACCTAAGAAAGGATTTACAATTATTGAAGAGCCGTTTACAAAAGAGTTCCTGGAATCTGCCGATGCGGTTTTTGTTACCAATGCCATACGCAGGTTCAAGTGGGTCGCCTCAATAGAAGACAAGCAATACTCTTTTGATAAAATTCTGGACATCTACGAAAGCATCAGCTACTAGCATATAGCAATATTCAGTATGGCGTTTTTTTTGCAGCTTCTTTAGCTGTAAATTTGCCGCCTATGAGTAATAAAGTCCGCGTGAGGTTTGCTCCCAGCCCAACGGGAGGTTTGCACCTGGGTGGTGTACGCACCGTATTATATAACTACCTGTTTGCCAGGCACAATGGTGGCGATTTTGTCCTGCGTATTGAGGATACTGACCGCAGCAGGTATGTTGATGGGGCAGAACAATATATATACGACTGCCTGGAATGGTGTGGGCTGACACCGGATGAAGGCCCGCTGAAAGGAGGTGCTTATGCCCCATACCGTCAAAGCGAAAGAAAAGATACCTACAGGCAATATGCTGAACAGCTCATAGAACAGGGTAACGCTTATTATGCATTTGATACGCCTGAAGAGTTGGAGCGCATGCGCAATGAGCTGAAAACAACAGAAAACCCAACACCACAATACGATAGCAAAACACGTATGAATATGCGTAATTCTCTTTCGTTGTCTGCTGAGCAAACGAAAGAGCTACTCAATAATGGTACGCCTTATGTAGTACGCATCAAAATGCCGCATAACGAAACTATCAGCTTTACGGATATGATACGCGGCGATATTAGTAATGAAAGCCACCTGGTAGATGACAAAGTGTTATTGAAGGCAGACGGTATGCCCACCTACCACCTTGCTGTGGTGGTAGATGATTACCTGATGAAGATCACCCACGCCTTCAGGGGAGAGGAATGGCTGCCCAGCGCACCTGTACATATATTATTATGGAGATACCTGGGCTGGGAAAGTACCATGCCGCAATGGGCGCACCTACCGCTGATACTAAAACCTGACGGGCATGGTAAGCTAAGCAAAAGAGACGGCCAGCGACTGGGTTTCCCAGTATTTGCCATGAAGTGGACAGACCCCAATACAGGCGAAACACTGGATGGCTTTAAAGAGCATGGCTTTTTACCGGAAGCATTTGTGAATATACTGGCTATGCTGGGGTGGAATGATACAACCGAGCAGGAAGTATTCTCGATGAATGAGCTCATTGAAAAATTCACAATCGACAGGGTGCATAAAGGCGGCGCAAGATTTGACTTTGACAAAGCCAAATGGTACAATCACCAATACCTGCAGAAAAAAACCAATGAAGAACTGGTACCATTGGTTCAGCCCTTTATACAGGCTCATGGTGTAAGCACTAGTGATGCGTACCTCAAGGATGTGATTGCCCTGGTGAAAGAACGCTGCCACCTGCTTACTGATTTCTGGGAACAAGGCCATTTTTTCTTTGCTGCACCTGAAACTATTGATACAGATACCATAAAAAGTAAGTGGAACGAACAAACTTCGGAACTATTCAGGAAATGGGTAGATGGTCTGGAAAAAATATCCGATTGGAATGCAGCCACCCTTGAAAGTAATTTTGCTGAAAGTGCTGAAACTGCCGGGATAAAAAAAGGCACTGTTATGCTGCCCTTGCGCATTATGCTGGTAGGAGGCAAGTATGGACCGGGTGTATTTGATATAGCAGAGGTGATAGGGAAAGTGGCAACAGTATCGAGAGTTAAAAGCGCCATGGGTTTATTGTAAAGGAAAAATAAGAACCTTGTACACTAAACACTTATCCATAAATTACCAAACATAAAAGAGGCTGTCTCTGATTTTTAGACAGCCTCTTTTATGTTATATATATCTGTAGTACAAACGGCATTCGACATTACTAAACTGCATATTTCAACAGTATTTCAAAAATGTTGCAGCATTGTATACTATTCTTAGAACATCTGTCCATTTATACGTAAATTGTGCCAAGAACTATCGTCCTCATTAAGGACGACTAATTTGAAATAACAATTAGTATCTCACCTGGATTTGGATTATTCACATACCAATGAGCTCTTATAGCATAACCATTGCCGCATGCGTCTATGCAATCAGTCGACAAATCAAAATACCTATCATTATAATATGAATCACAAGGATCTGATGCATAACCAACAGTTGGACGAGGTTGCGTCACTATATCGTCTTTGCAGCCATAGTCAATATTTGCAAAACTCCATTGCCAATTAGAGCAACCTACCGTTGGAGGGGTTGATGATGACCAATAGGGGTTAGATGATGTAGGCACATAGCTAGCGTCATAAACCAGAAGTCCTGGATATCCTGTTTGTGCAGGTATGTTCCACATTGTATTACTACCGTAAGTAGTACAACCATTTGCTCCATCAGGACAAACTGCAAATACATCAATATAAGCATCACAATCTGTGGTATTTATAACATATACGTTCCCTTGATTCTGAGCAAATACATGCGTTGCTGATATTGCTAATACAGTGACGAATAGTAAATAAAGAACTTTTTTCATAATTGGATTTTTAAAAGGTGAAAAATATTCCTGTAAATCTAAGTCAAATACTATTGCCTAAACAAGGGTGTTTTCACCCTATTTCAATCATATTTACTTATAACATTCAGAAAAAATATAGATACTGCTTATAACAATAGCTAATGCATGGAATAAAAAAGGGCTGCAATTGCAGCCCTTTTTTATTAATTATATAAGGTATCCTGATTAAAACAGGGTAACTTTTTGTATTTGCTTACCGGTAGCAGTTGCAACCTCGATCATATACAGACCAGCAGACAAACCATGTGCAGCAGGGCTGAAAGTGATGATGTGGCTACCAGCAACTTCGTGGCTGTTGTAAGGCTGAGCTACCAGCTGGCCTACAGAGTTGTACACTTTCATAGAAACATCAGAAGTTTCTTTGATGTTGTACTGAACATTCAACACACCATTAGCAGCAGCAGGACTAGGATAGATGTTAGCTACTTCTACAGAGTTATTTACATCGCTAACGCTTTCAGGCCAGAAAGTTTTAGATACATCATGAGCTTCTTCAGCATTCAGGATGCTTCTTGCCAGCGGATTGTCGTTAGTAACATAAGCAACCAGGTGTACGTGATCTTTATTCCAGGCTGCATTCATAGTGAATTTCAGCTGGTAAGTATATTTCGTGTTCACAACAATGGTATTACCACCATTGATCTGTGTACCTGTCCAGTTAGGATCGTTTGGTTTCAGGCCATTAATAGCACCTGAACCTGCCAGCATAGCACGGAAAGTACGGTTGTGGAACCATGGGTTCAGCGGGCTTGCGCCACTCTGTACATTTGATGAATAGTTGTCCTGAGCCAATACGCCGGTAGCAGGGATACTATCTTCAATAGCATATACCTGCAACCTTACTTTGCCGGTAGGCAGAGAAGAGAACTCAACGTTTACATCAGCTGTATATTCTTTTGTAGTTGCATTGTATTTTTTGTTAGCAAAACCAATAGAAACGATAGCTGTTGTAGCGGCTTGCTGGTTGAAATAAGAAACCCAACTACCCCTGCCCACAGGAACTTTAGCTTCACCTGAAAATTTTACCCTGTCAATAGCACCGCAAGGAAAGGAAGTAGCATTAACGTCAGATACCAGCAAATCACCATCCGGAGTTTTAAGAGGACTGGTAGAAGGTTCGAAACCACCACCGTGAACAGCAACAGGGATACAAACTGCCGGCTGGCTTGCGTACAAACCTTCCAGTATAACAGTTCCTTCAGGACACCAGCCACATTTCAGACCGGTAAAATCTTCCATGATTACTTTTTTGGTCTGCGCAAAGGTGCTAACAGAAGTAAGCATCAACGCTCCGAGTAATAATTTTTTCATATTATTTTTAATTTTTGTGATAAAGAAAATCTTTTCGATTGTACAAATTAGGGAAAAAACAACTTAAAACCATAAATTTTAATGAAAAAAAAATAATTGTTTATTGCTTTTTCGGTTATATTACGCTTATTAATTCTATAAGAAAAGCTTATAGTTATTATTAAATTATGACATAAGGTCAATATTTCGATATATTGTTTCCTTTCAGCAGTATAATTTAAATGTAATTTTTCGCTGCTCGTCCCAACGTTTTCTATTCTGAGGCAGTTTATATAATTGGCGACTTTTATTATCCCTAAATTACAATTACTTAATTAACAGTTCAATACAACCAATTATGATGTCAAAACACCCTAAGAATATCCTTTTGTTATTATCAGTGCCTGTCTTATTAATATATGGATGCGGAAAAGACCCTGTTACCACTCCTGACCCTGAACCGCAGGATACAACTACCTGGAATAAGCCGGCTATCAACCCACTTACTTATACGAGGGACTCAGCAGTAAATGACTATAAACAGATGTACCTGGCGTCTGCACTAACGTCTGTCAACTGGACAGGCAGTACAACAGGCTGCAATGCCGGGACAGTGCCCCAAAACGTACATGATGCTGTTCTTAAACGCATCAATTATTTCAGGAAGATAACCGGTCTCAATTACAATTGTGTCATGGATGAGTCGCTGTATGCAGCACAACAACAAACAGCACTGATGATGACCGCCAACGGCGACCTGGACCATAATCCACCCACCAGTTGGTCGTGCTATACTACTGAGGGAGCCGATGGTGCAAAAAAAAGCAACCTGCGCTTAGGCTCATCCGGCAGCATTGCAGTAGATGCCTTTATGGAAGACTCAGAAGAATATAACGTGGATGCGGGGCACAGGCGCTGGCTGTTATACTCCAAACAAAGTGCCTTCAGTCATGGCACAACTGATGATGTGGAAGTGATACATGTGCTGGTAAAATCAGACAATACATATATTCCTGAATTTATTGCATACCCACCGGCCAATTTTGTACCTATACAGGTGATGTACCCACGCTGGTCGTTCTCAATACCCGATGCTGATTTTTCAGCAGCCAAGGTTACAGTTAAGTCCGACGGGCAAAACATGAGCCTGGATGTGGTATCGCGCACCACCAAAGTGGCCGACAACACCATAGTATGGGATATGGGTGCCGGCTCTATACCTTCGGATATAAGTACTGATAAAACTTATACCGTTACAGTTAGCGGGGTAAAAGGTACCTCGAAAGACACTTATACATATGATGTAGTAATGATAAAGCCTTAAGCTTCTTTACACAACCGGTAATAAAAAGGGCAGCAAAACCATGCTGCCCTTTTTATTGCTGCTCTTTCTATTAAATATAGCCTGTAGTGCCGAACTACACTACATCATTACTTTTTTTTCTTCTTCTTTTTAGCTCCGGCCTCTGCTTTTTCGTTCTCATCCAGCAGGTGTTGCCAGTTGTCGTTGGGGATATCTGCCGAGAATGCAATGGTTTCACGATAATCCTGTACGTCAATTTTCATCTCTGTTATCTCCTTACCCAGGAACTTTGTTATTTCATCCAGTACGGGTTTTTCCTGCGAACTGCAGAACGATACGGCGTTACCCTTATTCACCCCCCTGCCTGTTCGCCCCACACGGTGCACATAATTTTCCGGCACATCGGGCAGATCATAATTCACTACATAATCTACATTGGGTATATCTATGCCTCTTGCATTTACATCGGTAGTAATAAGCAGTTTCACTTCTCCTTTTTTGAACCTGCTCATTACAGAAAGGCGGTCGTCCTGCTCTTTACCGCTGTGCATGGTAATGCTATGTATACCCACACGTTCCATAGCGGCAGCAACCCTCTCTGCCCTCACCTTTGTACGTACGAATACCAATATCTTTTTCTCAGGGAATTCTTTAACCAATCGCTCCAGGAAAAAACGTTTATCATCCTGTTCTACATATGCTACGAAATGAGTAATATTTTTCGATACCGGGTCCTTGGGTGATATCTGTATACGTATGGGGTTGTTTACGATGCTGTATGCCAGGTCTTTGATGTCTTTATCAATGGTAGCGGAGAAAAATAAGGTCTGATGCTGTTCCGGCAGATGTTTCAATACATCTTTTATGTCCTTATAAAAACCAAGCGCCAGCATATGGTCGGCCTCATCCAGTATCAGTATATCTACTTTACCCAGATCCATATATCCCTGGTTCACCAGGTCGAACATACGGCCGGGAGTAGCTACCAGTATATCTACTCCTTTATCCAGTTTACGCACCTGAGTATCTTGTTCTACACCACCATAGAGCCCTAAAATGTTCAGACGGGTATATTTGCCCAGTTGCTTAAATACATCTGCTATCTGTATCGCCAGTTCGCGAGTGGGCACCATCACCAGGCAAGTAACACGCCCGGGTGTTTTGTTCGGCCCACGCATCTGCAACCTGTGCAATACAGGTATAGCAAATGCAGCCGTCTTTCCAGTACCTGTCTGCGCAATAGCCAGCACATCATCCCTTTTCAGTATGGACGGTATAGCCTTGAACTGTATATCAGTAGGTCTCCTGAAATTCTGTTCTGCAAGGCTGCGCTTGATCTCTGCTGATATATTATAATCTTCAAACTTCATAGAACGGTCCGGTGCCGGATGATGAGGAGCAAAGTTAACTTAATAGCCTGAAAGCAGGCAGTGTTATCGGTGATACTTATCTTTATAAGATAAAGACGTACCTATGGGAAAAGTATTTGACATAATAACACCTGAACTGGAACAATGGATAACGGCCCAAAAAATGTTCTTTGTATCTACTGCTCCTTTGTCCGGTGAAGGGCACATCAATTGCTCCCCTAAGGGATTAGATTCGTTCAGGATAACAGGCCCCAACACCGTGGTGTACCAGGATCTTACCGGTAGCGGAGTTGAAACTATCGCACACTTACAAGAGAATGGTCGTATCGTTATTATGTTCTGTGCATTTGAAGGACCTCCGAAAATAGTACGGTTGCACGGACGCGGTGAAGTCATAACACCGTCTCATACCGATTATCCGGCATTAGATAGTCTCTTTCCCAACAGAATAGATGTGCGTGCTTACATCCGCATTACTACCACACGAATCTCTGACTCCTGCGGTTATGCCGTACCGCTGTATGACTACAAAGCACAGAGGGATGTACTGGACAAATATGCTGAACGAAAAGGATCTGATGGACTGATAGAGTACAGGGCAAAAAAGAACAGGGTAAGTCTTGACGGACTTAAAGGGCTTGACTGATCAAAGCTTCCCGGACTACAAACCAATATTATTCATTGACAACGCTGAAACGGAACATTTCTACATGACCATCCACATTTACCCTCATCAGATAAATGCCGGTCGGAATAGCGCCTGAATCAACCTTATGGTGAATAATGCCTGCTTGAGGCTGAACTGTTGCTTCGTAAATCCGTTCGCCCATCATATTCAGCACCTGCAAACTGGCAGCGCTGCTGACTGAGACATTACCATTAATCGTAAACATTCCGTTATTGGGGTTAGGATATAGTACAAGATCGCTGATATAATTAACATCATTTACTCCGTTGTACACCCTAACTAATATTGAATTGCTGAGTGCCGACTGCGGTTTGGGGCACCTGTAGCTGCTGAACATCTCAACGGTTACTACATCATTATCATGTAGTGTACTTGCACCCCATGTAGCTGCCTTTGCCCCTGTAATATCTTTGCCGTTCAACTTCCATTGATAAGCCTGGGCCAGCCCTCCGTTTTGAGACACCGCTGTAAAATTGACAAACTCACCCTGGTCAAGTACTTTATTCGGGTTAGCGGTTATAGAAACTGATGGCGTAAGCCAAGGCATAACAGTCATCTTAATATCATTACTCTCGTCAACGTACTGGGAATGACATTTTGTATATTCTGTCATCTTGCAGGTTACAACATCGGCATCATTCAGGGTAACAGTAGAATAAGTAATTCCACTTGAACCTGTAGACATTCCATTGACATACCATTGGTACTGTGGTGTACCTCCATGATTATTAGGCAAAGCTGTGAACGCAGCCACCGAGCCATCGCAAATAGTATCTCCGGGAGCGGCAAGTATTACAACAAAGGGCACCGCATTTACTACAACCTGCACACTCCCCTGTGCTGACGTACATCCATTTACCTGTGCTGTGACCGAATACTGCCCTGCCGCACTTGCCTGAATATTTGATATAGCAGGGTTTTGTTGTGAAGACATAAGGTTAGGCCCTGTCCAGCTATATGATGCATTGCTGATATTCGAAGCGCTCAATTGTAGTGTTTCACCGGCACATACAGGACTGTTATATGAAGCAGTTGGCGCTGAAGGAGTTTGCTTCACAATAGCGTAGGTACTGTCTTTAAACATACAACCATTCAGATTAAGTGTAGCTACATACCATCCTGTTGCAGCTACGGTACTGTTGGCTATATAAGTATTCTGTGTCGAAGCACTGAAGTTGGCAGGCCCCGCCCACGAATATGTAACTCCTGACGAAGATGTTCCAATACTGACACGTAATGTATCAGAAGAGCACAAAGGCCCATTATTCTGTGCACTGACTATTGTTGGAGCAGGATTGATAATCACGCTGACTGTATCACGCTGTGTACATCCTGCCAGGGTGACAGATACTATATAATCTCCCGATGATGACATTGAAGTATTTGCGATGAACGGATTCTGATCAGTGGAAGAAAAACTGGCCGGGCCTATCCAGCCATATGTTACATTGTTAGTACTTGTTGAAGAACTCAATTTCAGCGTATCCCTGGCACAAATGGGCGTTGTAGCCATGGCTACTGGTTTATTGGGCGATGTTCTTACAACCACCAAAATGGTGTCGTAAACCGTGCAACCATAAAATTTTATACGGCCATAATAATTACCGGCCGAGCTCATTGCAATATGTGCGATACCGGTTGACGCGCTCGGACTGTTAAACCCATTAGGTCCCGTCCATAAATAACTACTGCCCTGTACATCGCAACTGGCTACCAAATTGAGCGCGTCATTTTCGCAAACAGGGCTATTACCTGTGAAAGAAATATTCGTACTGTCTATATTTCCAATCCGGATATTATTGACGTTCGCATCAGAATATCGCACCGGGGATGAAGATGCTATGCGTATCCTGTATCCTGCACCGTTACCAACTGTGTTAGGGATAGTACAGCTTATTGTTCCGGCAGTATCTGAGTTACGTGTTCCTATTGCAACCGGGTTGGCGAAACTTCCGGACGCATCTGAAAGCTGGGCCGTGAAGACATTGTTGCTGTTATACTTTGTATTTACATCGTATGATATCTGTGTAGTATTTCCCGTACAAAAAACAGTATCGTTGAATGGCTGGCGAATAGTAACTGCTGTATCCCACAAAAAGCCGAAACTATAGGTTGCCCCCCCTCCATAACCATTCAGGTGAGCGATACGTACCGAATCAACCGCACTTGGAAAATTAATCGTAACTGTAGCATTGGAATAAGTACCCGAACTATGCTCCAGGTAGCCACCGCTTGTTGTGGCCATATTTGTGGTTCCGCAGTTGAATACAGATAAATTGCTGCTGGATAAGTTGTACCTGGTACCATTATTCCCGTAAACACCTATTCTCTCCCCTGCATTAATAGCAAAGACTTGCAATTGAATGATATTTACCGGCTTAGAAAAGGTGTAGATAAACGCATTGGGAACACTCAACCCTATCCAGTAAGGGGTACTGCATCCCATAGTACTATTGCCGGTAGGGAATCCCTGCTTACTGACGATAACATAGTCATTGTTGAAGAACTGGGTATCCTGCGGTGTGGTTACCATATTGTAAACCTGTGCTGTAACAAAACTGTTACATGCAACGAACAATACAATAAAGAACCAGATTTTTTTCATAGGGTGCGTATCGATTACTTGATAAATATACACTATTTGACAGTAAACCTGGTCAAACTCGTACTTTCTGCTGTCTGAATTTTCAGAAGGTAAATACCCGGAACAACCAATCCAGTATTTATTTGTCTGTCAATGTTGTTTTGCATAGGGGTGATTCTTTCTGTATACACTACCTGCCCTACTGTATTAATGACGGATAACTGTATCAAACCGTTAGTCTCAGCCTGTCCTTTCAGTGTAAAACTACCGTTGTTAGGGTTCGGAAACAGTAACATATCGCCGTATTTGGCATTTATGTTGTCAATACCAGTCAACACATTCACGACAATGCCGTTACTGTTGGCTTTGTCAGGTTGTGGGCATTTATAGTCGCTGGTAACCTCAACGCTAATCACATCATTATCATCGATGGTATTTGCACTCCATTTAAAGCCGGTTGCTCCCACAATGTCCTTACCGTTTCGTTTCCACTGGTATTTAGGGAATGGGCCACCATTTATTACAACAGCAGTGAACGTAATATACTCATCTACTTGTAAAGTCCTGTTAGGGTATGCCGTAATTGTGACAGATGGTGCCAGCCACGGCAACACCTTCATGTCCACATCATTACTCTGGTCAGTATAAGCAGAGCTGCATTTAGTAAATTCCGTCATGTCACAACGGACTACATCTCCATTTTTCAGGGTAGTGCTGCTATATGAAATAGTGCTTACACCAACGGGGAAACCATTGACGAACCACTTGTACATTGGTGTGCCAGCATGATTGTTCGGCAATGCGGTAAAGCTCACTTTATCGCCGGAACAAATAGTGTCGCCCGGCATGGGGAAAATTGTTACGAACGGGAGTGGATTTATGTTCACGATAGTGCTGCCCTCTGCTGAAGTACAACCATTCACTGTTGCTGTCACTTTGTAGGTACCGGTATCATTTACCTGCACATTTACCAATACCGGGTTTTGAGTAATTGATGTAAAATTATTCTGTCCGGTCCAGTTATAAGATGCTCCAGATACACTACTGGCAAGCAATTGCAATGTTTCCCCGGCACATAACGGACTGCTGTAACTAACTGTTGGAGTTGGTGGTATCGGGTACACCATTGCCTGGGTACTGTCTTTGAAGGAACAACCATTCAGGTCTACTGTAGCTACGTACCAACCTGTGGCTGCAACTGTACTATTGGCTACATAAGTATTTTGTGTATTGGCAATGAAACTGTTCGGACCCGTCCATGTATAGGTAGCGCCTGTGCTGGAAGTGCCTATATTAATGTATAGTGTGTCGCCAACACATTCAGGACCACTGTTACTTGTAGTCGTTGCTGTCGGCAGTGGTTTCACCAGTACGGTTGCCGTGTCTTTGCTGATACAACCATTCATCATGGCAGAAACTATATAGTTACCAGACATGCCCGTAGTTGTATTGCTGATGGAAGGGTTCTGTTGTGCTGAAGTGTAGCTGTTGGGGCCTGTCCAGCTATAGCTTACATTACTGCTAGTGCTCAATGAGGTGAAGTTCAGTGTTTCTCCTGAGCATATGGGTGTATTACTCCCGGCTACCGGTTTGTTTGGCAATGGTTTTACCTGTACAGTAAGAGTGTCGTCAAGCGTGCAGCCATTCAGTGTAGCAGTAACATAATAATACCCGTTATGAGCCGGTACAGCACCACTGATGAATGGGCCGGGATTGGTAGAATTGAACCCATTGGGACCTGACCATATATAACTCACACCTGTTGATGTAGACGACGCAGACAAAAAGATCGTCTCACCTGCACATAAAGGACTGTTTACAGAAGTTGTGAAATTGGCAGGGCGCGGCCTTACAACAACAGAGATCGAGTCCCGTGAAACACAAAGACCGCTGCTGGCATAGAGTACATAATTTCCTGACATTGAAGTAGTAGCATTCGCAAAAACAGGATTCTGAATGGTTGAAGAATAGTTGCCTGGGCCTGTCCAGCTATAGGTATTAGAAGAGCCGCTGGCAGTACCGAACAATTTTAAAGTATCATCGGCACATACAGGATAGTTATAAGTAGCAGTTGTATTCGCAGGCGCAGAACCGGCATAAACGATAGCGGTAGTTGTATCTTTTGCCTCGCAACCATACAGGTGCGCAGTCACTATATAGTTGCCTCCATTGGCAGGCACAGGATTAGGAACATAGGGGTTCTGTATTCCTGAGGTGAAGTTACCGGGACCTACCCAACGGTAACCTGCACCTTGTGTAGTTGTTGAAGCTGACATCCTGAGCGTATCATTGTAACATGATGGACTATTATTATAGGCAACAGGTTTAACGATCCCTGAGCCAATACCAATGTCTACTCCATTGTTGAAGCTCGTGTCCTGGCCGTTGCTTGACACCAGGCGAATACGATAACCTGCACCTGTTGTCGTATTGGTGGGTATCACTCCAATGATCGTGTCTGACGAGTTAGACGCTTTAGTGCCAATATTTACAGGATTGGCAAAACTACCTGACGCATTAGACAACTGGAGTGTAAAAACATTATTAGATTGATAGAAATACGACGGATTACTGACAAAATATGGTACCCGTATCGTATCTCCTGCACATGCCAGGCTATCGCGGTAATTAACGCCTATATTTTTGGCCAGTTTTACCACCACAGAATCTATATACCAATAACCATATATATGGGTGTTGGGAAAACCTGTCAGGGAATAGGATATAACCGGTGTATCCAGGAAACAGCCAATAAGAATCCGGCTATATGCAGAGTCAGCCTGGTAGAGTGTTTGCAACCTTACCCAACCGGATGTATCAGAGATCAGCCCGTAATACAGGAAATTAACAGAAGGAGCAGATGGTATATTCTGTGTATTCGTGACAGGAACCAGCGAGTCTATAAAAAAATGCACGCACAAACCATTGGTAAAATATTTTGCATATTCACCTACCGATACCGATAATGACACATCATAAGTGCCTCCTGCCTGCATAGGTGTAATTTTCGACTGAAAAGACTCCCTGATACCATGCCCCTGCGGGTCACTGAAATCTGCGATACCCACATAACCTGAACCACTCGCAGGGAACTGGTAACCGAATGCATTTGACGGAACAGACGACGCACAGGTATGGTAAAAATCTACAGTGCCGGAAAAACCACTCCAGCCTGTGCAGGTATCAATAGATCCATAACTGCTGGGGCAAGCGATGTACTGCTCAAAATTTCCATTATGCACCAGGTTCTGCTGTGCATGTACAGATACATCACATATTATGAACATTACGGCAATGGATAGCATCCACTTCATAGGCTTGTACCGTTTACATATTAAAGATATAACATCTATACTGTTTTATATACATCCCGTAAAGTAACTGTCATTTTTTATTTTTTAATTTCAGGGTATGATCAAACGACTATTGTTATTCATTGCTATTTTGCCTTGCATGGCAAATGCACAGTCATCTATATTGATACTAGGCACTGCGCAGGATGGTGGTTACCCACATATAGGTTGCCAAAAACAATGCTGTCAAAGGGTATGGAATGGTACATCTGAGAGGCGATATGTGGTATCGTTTGCTTTGATAGACCCTGAAACGAAGCACTGGTGGATGTTTGAGGCAACTCCGGATATCAAAGAACAGTTGCAGTATTTCAACAAACTCACTAACGGAGCCTATAAATATCTGCCGGATGGCATTTTTTTGACACATGCTCATATGGGACACTACACCGGATTGATGCAACTTGGCAGAGAAGCACTCGGAACAAAGGGCGTAAAAGTGTACACATTACCTAAAATGAGGCATTTCCTGGAGAACAACGGACCATGGGATCAGTTGATTAAGTTGCATAACATTGATATTCAAACAATTAAACCTAATTCCATCACCGGATTAGGTGAGCATATCAAAGTATTGGCCAGAACCGTACCTCACAGGGATGAGTATTCAGAAACAGCTGGATTTACGATTATTACTCCTGGTAAAAGATACCTGTTCATTCCAGACATCAACAAGTGGGATAAATGGGACAGAGATATTATCAACGAGGTCAAAGATGTTGACATAGCCTTGCTGGATGCGACTTTTTACGATGAAACAGAACTACCCGGACGAAGAATGGAAGAAGTGCCACACCCCTTTGTGGAAGAGACCATGCAGTTATTTAATAGTACGGACAAAGTGACAAAAGCAAAAATATACTTCATACATTTCAATCATACCAACCCTTTGCTATGGGATACCGGTATCCAAACTGAACTTGGAAACGCCGGGTTTAACTGTGCCAAGCAGGGTACTAAACTATAAAAGGGATATGTATATACATATCCCTTTCAACATATCGTCTGTTACAATAAACTAGTTATCGCTGTTGGGACGTGGGCCACGTGGGCTGAAACGCCTGCCCGGCTGCCTGTTAGGATCCTCCATACCACTATTACGATCGCGATCAGAACTGCGATAGCTGCTGCCACCATCACGGTCGCTGCGATAACTACCACCGCTGCGGTCATTGCTACGATAACCACCACCGCTACTACGGTCGTTACTCCTGTAGCCACCGCCGTTACGATCGTTGCTTCTGCCAAAACCGCCGCTACGGTCGTTACTCCTGTAACCACCACCGCCACGGTTGCCTCCACGGCTACCACCACGATTGTTACCCCCGCTACCGTTCTTGGGTTTTGACTCCTTCACTGATATCACCTGTCCTTCAAAATAGATGCCGTCAATGTTGTCAATAGCATCAAAACTTTCAAATTTATCAGCCATTTCAACAAAACCGAAACCACGAGGCAGCCCTGTTTCAGGGTCGATTGGTATTTTTACAGATACGATCTCTCCGAATTCTGAAAAAAGTGTGCGTAAACTATCCTCGGTGGTTATAGGGTTTAGATTTCCAATAAATAAATTCATAATGTTGTTATTAATGTTCAAACCTACGCAAATAAAGGCATAATTTGAGCTTTTTAGTCCCGGGGGCTATTAATATTTTCATATTACATTCTACTAGCCAGCAAATTTTAACGCATGAGACAAATGAAACTATATATAGCTACCAGCCTTGATGGCAAAATTGCAAGAGATGACCATGGTTTGGACTGGCTGCCAGAGGAACATGAAGATGATTACGGTTACAATGCGCTTATGAACGCTACAGACGTATTACTGATGGGGTATACCACTTATGACGTCTGTATAGGGCTGGGTGACTGGCCCTACAAAGGCAAAACAACCTATGTATTTACAAGTGATGCTGCAAAACCTGCCACAAACGATGTAATACTGACTACTGAAGACCCGGTAGCTTTTACAAAAAGGTTAAAAGAACAAGCCGGACAAGACATATGGCTGGTAGGTGGCGGAGAGATCAATCGCCTGTTACACGATGCCGGCCTGATAGATGAATATATCATTGCTATCATCCCTGTTGTGTTAGGCAAGGGCATAGAACTCTTCCCGAATATCAAAAGGGAACAGGCATTACAGCTATCAAAACACAAGGTGTATGATAGTGGCCTTGCGCTTATGTATTATCGCCCAAAAGCTACTTAATAAATTTTCATTTAACATAACTTGGGTAATATTTATATGGTAATCAGCATATTATTATTGCAACACAATTTTCTGTACATTTAGCCCGTAAAGACACATTATATGAAATACGCAAAAGCCATATTACTGCTACCTGTTATTTGTGGATTGTTCCTAGCTTTCAGCAATGATGCAATGGCGCAAAAGAAGAAGAAAACCAAAGTTCACAAAACAGCACAGTTGGAGAATACTCACTGGGCATTATATGAAATGAACGGTAAGTCAGTAGAAACCCCTGCCGATTCACGCGAAGTATACATCAAACTGATAGACAAAAAGAGCAAACTGGAAGGTTATTCCGGTTGTAACCTGATAACGGGTACATACGACCTTGGGAAAGAGACTCTTACATTTGAACCGGAAATCACAGAACGTGCCTGTACAGATATGACAACTGAAAAATATGTACTTACCGCACTGAATGATGCTGACAGGTATGAAATAAACGGTCTGCACCTGTTGCTGTTCAAAGGCACGTACCTGCTGGGTATATTCAAGGCAAAATTTTACGACGAGTAAGTAATCACATTACACCTTATAAATAAAGAGGCCTCGTTAATAACGAGGCCTCTTTATTTATATTAACTGCACATTTATTAGATATGAAACTTGATACCTTGTGCCAATGGCAGGTCTTCGCTCCAGTTGATGGTATTGGTCTGGCGGCGCATATAAGCTTTCCAGCTGTCTGAGCCACTTTCCCTGCCACCACCTGTTTCTTTCTCACCACCAAAAGCACCGCCTATCTCAGCGCCGCTCGTGCCAATATTCACATTGGCTATACCGCAGTCGCTGCCTTTATGAGAAAGGAATGTCTCTGCCTGGCGCATATTCAACGTCATAATTGCTGAAGACAAGCCCTGCGGGACACCATTCTGCAATGCGATAGCCTCCTCCATTGTTTTGTACTTCATCAGGTACAGTATAGGTGCAAATGTTTCGTTCTGCACTATTGGCATATCATTGGTAGCCTCGTACACACATGGCTGCACATAGCAACCACTGCCATAGCCACGACCTTTCAGCACACCACCTGGTATTACAGCCTTACCCCCTTGTTCTTTTATCGCCGCTATCGCATCCATGTAGGTCTGTACCGCATCCTTATCTATCAGCGGGCCAACATGGTTCTTTTCGCTAAGAGGTGTACCAATATTCAGTTGCTTGTAAGCATGCACCAGTTTCTTCTTGAAATTATCGTAGATACTTTCGTGGATGATGAGCCTGCGTGTGCTGGTGCACCTTTGGCCACAAGTGCCAACTGCGCCAAAAACAGAGGCAACCAATGCAATATTCAAATCGGCATTTTCAGTAATTATTATAGCGTTATTGCCACCCAACTCCAGGAGAGAGCGGCCGAGCCTGCTACCAACAGCTGCCCCTACCGCTTTGCCCATACGTATTGACCCCGTTGCAGATACCAATGGTACGCGTGCATCATGGCTCAGCCATTCACCTACTTCTCTGCCACCAACAGCCAAACCACAAACACCCTCAGGCACTTTATTCGCCTTAAATACTTTGCTTACAATATTCATACATGCTACCGCTGACATAGGCGCTTTCTCCGAAGGCTTCCACACACAGGTGTCACCGCATACCCATGCTATAAAAGCGTTCCAACTCCACACAGCTACCGGGAAGTTGAACGCGCTGATGATACCTACCACGCCCAGCGGGTGCCATTGCTCATACATCCTGTGCATAGGCCTTTCGCTGTGTATGGTCAAACCATACAGTTGGCGGGAAAGACCTACTGCAAAATCGGCTATGTCTATCATCTCCTGTACTTCACCCAGCCCTTCCTGCAGACTCTTACCCATTTCATAGCTCACCAACTTGCCTAGAGCTTGTTTTTCTTTTCTTAGTGCTTCCCCTATCTGTCTTACTATTTCACCCCTCTTTGGTGCCGGCCACATCCGCCATTCTTCAAAGGCTGTTTGCGCCTGTGTGATCACCGCATCATACGCCTTGCGGTTCACTGCTTTTACCGCAGCTATTTCCTTACCGTCTACCGGTGAAGAAGAAACTATTGTTTCACTGCCTCCTTTCCTGAATTTTGTGCCTGTAAAAGCACCTTCGTTCATCTTACTGATTCCTAATTGCTTAAGTTCTTTTTGCATGATCTTATATGTAATTCTGTTTTACTTACTTAAATACCGTATTCCAGTCTGATAATGCTGGGAATGACATATCCCGTTCCGATATGACAGGGCTATCTACCTCCCAGTCGTACCCGAAACTATTATACAATATACCGGTATCATGTTCTTTACTGTATTCTGACGATACCAGGTAATAAGTTATCGCATCATCAGTAAGCGATTTGAATCCATGAGCAAAGCCTTTGGGTATATAATAGGCTTTATGATTCTCACCTGACAACTCCTGAGCATAGTATCGCCCATAGGTTGCTGAGCTTTTACGCAGGTCTACTATCACATCCAGTATAGCACCCTGCGGGCAAAAAACGATCTTGGCGTGTTGATGGGGAGGTGTCTGGAAATGCATACCACGTATCACATCCTTCTTAGACAAAGAGAAATAACTTTCCTTAAGACTGAACTGTATTCCGTGCTGTGCTAATGTAGTTTCATGGAATGTTTTGACAAAGCTACCCCTGTCGTCAAAAAATGCCGGCAGGTCTATCACGAAAGCGCCGTTGAGTATGGGTTCAAAATGCTTCATAACCGGCGTAAAATACAGATAAATGACCAACCAAACCGCTTTAATAACATTAAATAAAGCGTTAATTTTACAGCCCTGATAAATAATAAGCGTACATGCAACAACATCTGCTAGAGGTAAGGAAGAACATTATAGGTATTAATCATACTTTCTCCACTGCATTCGGAGATAAGAAAATAATTTACGCAGACTGGACCGCCAGCGGTCGAATGTACAGGCCTATCGAGGACTACCTTATAGAGGAAGTATACCCATATGTAGCCAATACACATACGGAAACTACTTTTACCGGCTCGTTTATGACGAACCTGTATCATGAAAGCCTGCAAAGCATAAAAAGGCACGTTGGTGCCGGCAACGACGAAGTGATCATTGCGTGCAACTCAGGCATGACAGGGGTTGTCAACAAACTGCAACGTATATTAGGATACAAATTGCATGAGTCTTTCAGGGATAAGATAACCATACCCGAAGAAGAACGCCCTGTTATTTTCATTACACATATGGAACATCACAGCAACCATACCACGTGGCTGGAAACTATCTGCGATGTCGCTATCATTCCTCCTGCAAATAATGGGGGTACTAATGTGGCCGCCCTGGAAAGTATGCTGGCAGACTATAAAAACAGGCAAACCAAGATAGCCTCTATAACAGCCTGTTCAAATGTTACAGGTATCTATACTCCATATCATGAAATAGCAGAGGTAATGCACAAACATGGTGGATACTGCTTTGTCGATTTTGCCTGCTCAGCTCCTTATGTTGATATCAATATGAACCCAGAAAACCCCGACCAGCACCTGGATGCCGTAATGTTCTCACCACACAAGTTTCTGGGTGGGCCGGGCAGTTCAGGAGTACTGGTTTTCAAAAAAGAACTATATAAATGTATGGTACCTGACCACCCCGGTGGTGGAACAGTTAAGTGGACAAGCCCGTACGAAAGCCACTTGTACCTTGATGATATAGAAGCACGCGAAGACGGCGGAACACCGGCTTTTTTGCAGACTATACGTGCAGCTAAATCAATAGAATTGAAAGACTACATGAATGTGGCACATATACAGGAACGTGAGGAAGTACTGCGAAAACGCCTGTGGGATAAAGTAGCTGTGCTGCCTAATGTAAAGATATTGGAAAGCAACGTCACCCACAGACAGGCTATACTGTCCTTGCAGTTCGACAACCTGTATTTCAACATGGTAGTACGCGCACTGAACGACATGTATGGGATACAATCAAGAGGTGGGTGCTCATGTGCTGGCACTTACGGACACTACCTGAACGACCTGGATTTTGAAAGGTCGGTAGAACTAAGGCATGAGATAGAAAAAGGCAATGCATTGGTAAAGCCCGGCTGGGTAAGGATATCCTTGCACCCCACTATGCTGGAAGAAGAGATAGATCACATTGCAGATGCTCTCAGATTCGTAGTGGAAAATGAGCAGGTCATTCGCGACCTGTACAAAGTGTACAAAAACGACTTCAAGCTCGATGAATCATTGCTGCCTACTGCTCAATACAAACATCTGACAGGCACTTCATTATAAACTGCCGAAATAACTTTCTATCTGGCGCATACATTTTTCGTGCGCAGGTGTTTCTTTATCTGCATACCAGTCAGCTGTCCAGCGAATAGCTGTGGCTGCATCCATTTTTGGTTGCCAGCCGATTGTGTGCTTGGCCTTGCCGCTGTCCAGCAATAGCAATTTTGCCTCATGCAGCGCACCGTCTTGCTCGGCTGACTTGTAAGAGCCCTTTCCAAACCTGTCAAAGAATATTTTGGTCAGATCTTCCACGGTCAACATATCATTTTCATCGGGGCCAAAGTTGAACGCCGAATTGAATTCCAATGGCTGCTCATTCATTTTCGCTGCAAGAAAAAGGTAAGCGCCGATGGGTTCGAGTACATGCTGCCAGGGGCGTATCGATTTAGGATTGCGCAGCCCCACAGGCTCTCCATATTCTATTGACCGGACAATATCCGGTATAATACGGTCATCAGAAAAGTCCCCACCGCCTATTACATTACCAGCACGTACAGATGCTACTGATTTTCTGTGCTTATTATACTCTGCCGGATTAAAGAAAGATCTTTGGTAAGACTCTATCACTATCTCAGCCGCTGCTTTACTGGCAGAATACGGATCATAACCACCCAGCTTATCATCCTCTTTGAAAGGTGTACCCCGCTCCGGATTCTGGTATACCTTGTCTGTTGTTATCATCAGGGCTACACATGCCTGCCCTACATCGCGCAGTGCATCCAGCATGTGCGCAGTGCCTTGCGTATTTACCATAAACGTGTCGGCAGGCTGCTCATAGCTACGCCTCACCAACGATTGTGCTGCCAGGTGAAAAACAAAATGCGGATCAAAACGCACCAGCTCACCATGCAACTTTTTCAGGTCGCGCAGGTCTTCTGTAATTGATGAGTAACAGAAGTTATCACCCTTCACCTGGTTATACAGGTCTTTATCTTTTTCAGGGGGTAAAGCATACCCTTTCACATCAGCACCCAGCCAATGCAGTATCTGCATCATCCAGGCACCTTTAAAGCCAGTGTGTCCTGTCAGGAACACACGTTTACCTTTGTATACTGACTGTAAATACTTTGCTGTTACCATTTTTTCCACAATGGTTTTGTCTCCCAGAGGTTTTCCAGGTCTTCTTTATCGCGTATGGTATCCATACATTTCCAGAAGTTATTGTGTTTGTATGCTGCTATCTGCCTTTCTTCCGCCAGCTTATCCATCGGATAACGCTCCCACATGATGTCATCCGCTTTTTCAGGCAGGTAGTCTTTAATACCAGGTTCTATTACAAAGAAACCGCCATTGATCCATGTACCACTATCTTCCGGCTTCTCTTCAAACTTCGTGATCGTGCCGTCGCCCTCCATTTTTATCACACCAAAACGGCTGGTAGCTTGTATTGCCGTCATGGTGCATATCTTACTACTCTTCTTATGAAAATCCAGGAGTTGATCTATGTTCACATCGCTTACGCCGTCGCCATAAGTAAGCATAAAGGTTTCGTTATTAGTATAGGGCAATACCCTTTTCAACCTGCCGGCTGTCATGGTGTCCAGGCCTGTATCTATCAGTGATATCTTGAAAGGCTCCGCAAAATTATTATGCACTTCCAGTTGGTTATTCGACAGGTCGACAGTAACATCTGCGTTGTGCATAAAATAGTTGATGAAATACTCCTTGATCATCCAGCCTTTATAGCCCAGGCAGATGATAAACTCGGTATGTCCATAAGCAGCATATATCTTCATGATATGCCACAGTATGGGCTTGCCACCTATCTCGATCATCGGTTTAGGTCTCAGTATCGATTCTTCAGCAATGCGTGTCCCTCGTCCACCTGCAAATATTACTACTTTCATCCTGTTTCCCAGTTTATTCTAAGTGCAACAAATATAACAGGAAAGAAAGGAAAATTTGACCCTACTCTCAATTATAGACAATTTTTAACGCTGTTATTTGTTCAGGGTATAACTATCGGGAATAGAAAAGGGGAAAGTTAACTCCTCATCGAAACTGGCATTGTTAAAGGTCATATCCAGGTAATGCAGGTCATTGTTACTATTGATATTGATTGCCCTGTTGATAGCAAACTTCCTGCTGTTGATGATAGAATAATTGCCATACTGTATCGCCCCGGAAAAACCGTTATTGCCCGCCAGTACCTGTTGGCTACGCATAGTACTGTCTGCCTTATTATAGTTTACCTGTTGTTTCACATCATTACCTTCCATATCAAGTATCCATACACCACCCATATCGGCCGCATCTGTAGGTATACCGCTACGATTCAGTACATTCCCTATCAATAAGTCCTGCAATAAGTGGAAATCTACTGCTGCCGGTAAAAATGACTGTGCCTCTTCTATCGGCATTTTAATTACCGATTTAGACAAATAATTGACTAATTGAAAACTATCAGGCGTGATCAGTATACGGGCAACATTTACAATACCCATGCCGGCAGTGATGTGTATCCATATTACGCTGTCCCTGGCCATCCTGATATTTGCGGCAAAGTCTTGCCGCTGGCCGCTGCCTTCGTAGTGCATTTTCGCCTTGCCTTTAAAAGTATTGAAAACAACCTGGTGTTGCCATAAAGGTATCAACCTGTCAATAAGCGCCAGTTTTTCGGTATTCATTGCCGGGCTAACAGGAGGTTCTTCCAGTACAGGCGGCTCCTCAACAGTTATTAAAGGCCTTGTTTCGGCATCAATGGCTAAGGAGTCAATGGATACTGAAGTTGAATCGGCAGTAGTATTATTCTGCCCAGGTTTCTTTATGAGTTTACAAGACGATGAAAGAACCAGCAATAAAAACGGCAATATGACTAAGGTCCTACTCATATAATCTCTTCTCACTTATCTTCTTGTCTATATGCGGACTGTCCGTACCCAGTTTTTTTGCTTTCTGCCAGCACTCGAGAGCCTTGTTGTGGTCATTCAGCTTATAGTAAATGTCTCCCAGGTGTTCCCACAAAGTAGCGCTGGCAGCTTCATCCTCTTTCTCGATCGCCTTTTCTACATACTCTTTAGCCTTTTTGTAATTGCCCTGCTTATACAATATCCACCCATAGGTGTCCAGGAAGGTGGGCAGATCGGGTACCAGCTCCAGCGATCGTTTAGACATCTTTTCAGCATCTGCCAGCCGTACATTTCTTTCAGACAGGTAGTAGCTGTAGTTATTCAATGTAGTAGGATTATCAGGTGACAGCTTGAGTGACTTTTCAAAATTCTCGTCCGATTGTTCGTAGTCTTTACTATTGTTATAAATATCAGCCAGTGTTGCATACATACCAGCTAACTCCCCTTTATTCTCTTCCGGCATCATATCAATGGCCCGTTCCAGCGAATTCACCGCTTTGATATAATCCTTCTTCATATTGTAGGCTACACCATTCAGGTAATGAAGTTGCGCCTGGTTGGGGAATAGCCGCAAAGCCCGCTCGCTATACTTTACGATAGAGTCGGGTTTTTGTTCCTGTAGGTATACGGATAACAAGGTCTTCCATACTACGTAGCTGGCAGGCTCCAGCTCTGCTGATCTTTTGTATTGCTCTGCAGAGGCATCCCATTGCTCCATGATACCCAACATGTCGCCATATGCTGCTATGGCCCTTGCATCTTCAGGGTTTTGTTCGGCAACTGTCTTTGCCAGCTGTAGGCCAAATTCTCTATCTGTACTATCTTCTGCTGTAATAATATAGCCCCCCAATACGGTAAGTTGTTCCGAAGGCTCCAGCGCGTTATTGGTCACTACCTTTTCTACGTATTTTTTATACTTAGCCTTATCTCCTTTCTTTTTGTAATATTCAGACAGGCTTAACTGTATACTAGGATCGTCCGGGAAAAGCTCCTCTGCCTTTTTATATATATCAGCAGCCTTGTCCGGTTGGTCGCTGTTATTATACATTTCTGCCAGTCGTACATAGTAGCTACTTTCATTGGGTGCAATGCTGATCAGCAGATTATTTACCTCCACAGCCTTATCCAGGTCATTACTGTTCAGATACAATTGTAATTTCCCTTCCAGCAACTCTTCATCATCACCATACATTTTCAGCAGTTTGTCAAATGTAGCGATCGCTTTATCCTTATCACCTGCACGCTGGTACAGGTAGGCTATGGTTTGCAGATATTCGCGATTATGCTCATCTTCTGCCAGTATCTCTTCATATGTTTCAGCTGCCTGTTTGAACTTGTTTTCGTCAAGCAACAAAATGGCGTATTGTTCCTTATACCATTTATTGCCTGGCTCTAGTTTAATGGCTTTCTTGAGATTTTTTTCCGCTTCGCCCATCTGCTTACGCGACATATTGATACGCGCCAGGTCGTAATACAAGCCTGCACCTTCAGGATCAAACTTTATAGCGTTACGCAATTTTTGTTCAGCTTCAGCATTATCACCTTTATTACGGTCGCGTACAGCATCGTAATGCAGGGCGATAGCATTCAGCTTGCTACCCTCGCTTATCTTAGGTGGAATAGTATCGATCTCCTGTGCTGATGTGTAGTAACAAAAGCCCAGGAGACCACTTAATAGAATAATGTTCCTTTTATTTAATATCATGACCGGGTAGAGAAATCTCCAAGACTTAAGTCCTGTGGCTTCTCACTGTAAGATACGCTTTTACCCAACATGGAGTTTTGCAGGCATACATTTTTAACAATGCTATCAGATTGTATGATACTATTGCTTATCCTTGAATCAGTTACCTGTACACCACTCTCCAGCGATACGTGTGGACCTACAACAGAGTTGGTTAACACCACACCCTCTCCAATATAACAAGGAGGAATAATTACAGAGTTATTGATAACAACAGACGGATGTACCAACTCTTCCACATCTTTTTTCAGCTCCAGTATTCTTTGGTTAGTATATACCGTTGCGTCTTTGTTTCCGCAATCCAGCCATTCTTCTACCAGGTCTGTGTAGAACTTCATGCCTTTTTTCAGCATATGGTCCATAGCGTCAGTGATCTGGTATTCACCTTTCAGCTTGATGTCTTCATCTATCAGACGTTGTAACTCTTTCTTCAGGTTATCACCGTCTTTAAAATAATATACCCCGATGATGGCCAGGTCGGTGACAAACTCTTTAGGCTTTTCTATGAATGCCTCTATCTCGCCTTTGTCATTCAGCTTTACTACACCAAACGCCGAAGGATCTTCTACTTTTTGCGTCCATATGATAGCATCTTTACTCGCATCAAAATTAAAACTGGCTTTGAATAATGTATCTGCAAATGCTATCAGCACATTCCCGGTCAGACTTTCAGAAGCACACAGTATAGCGTGTGCCGTGCCCTGAGCTTCGCGCTGGTAACATATCTTACCCTTAGCGCCCAACCTTTCAGCTATGGCCAACAGGTTTTTCTCCGCAGCCTCACCAAAGCTTGGCGCTATAATAAAGGCTATCTCTTCTACTTTTTCGCCCGATGTATTAATGATATCCTCCACCATACGTTGAACGGTAGGCTTACCGGCAACCGGTATCAGGGGTTTAGGAGTGGTAAGTGTATGTGGCCTCATGCGCTTTCCCATGCCGGCCATAGGGATAATGATATTCATCAATTCAGTTTTTTATAGTTTATTATTTATAATAATTATTTAACGCCCGAATGCCCGAAACCACCTTTTCCTCGGTCTGTGGCATCCAGTTCTGCTACAGCTTCCCAGCCTATCTGCTCATAACGGGCTATGATCATCTGGGCTATTCTTTCCCCGTCATTTATGGTCTGGGGTTCTGACGACAGGTTGATGAGCGGAACCATAATTTCCCCCCTGTAATCGCTGTCTATGGTACCGGGAGTATTTACCAGGGTCAGCCCGCGTTTTATAGCAAGACCACTCCTTGGGCGTATCTGTGCCTCAAAACCTTCAGGCAATGCTATATACAGACCTGTAGGCATCAGCTTTCGTTCCAGTGGTTGCAACGTTACCGGTTCCTCAAGAAAGACCCTTATATCCATACCCGCAGAGCCCGTAGTCTGGTACTCCGGCAGTGGGTGCGACGATTTGTTAACCAACCTCACTTTTAACATACAAGGCGCAAAGGTAATAAGCTTACCTTAATTATGGCAATCCCTGTTGATCCAGGTGGTTTTATTGTTATAGAGGCTTGTTTGGAACAAATTCATTACAAACTATTAATAATCATCCATTTAGTCCACAATACTATCCATATATCACACGTATCAACATAAGCTTGCCATCATAATACCAACTTTGTTAACGAATGGTTACCCGCTTGCTAACCCGCCGTTAACCGGGTTCGAAAATTTCTCCAATGTAGTTGAACATCGCATCTTTGTATCAACAAAACAACGAACAAACAAAACAATCAAACAACAAGCAAAAACAAACAAAATGAAAAAGATAGTATTATTCGCATCGTTCCTTACTTCAATCGGTTTCGCAGCTAACGCTCAAAACCAGGCTAACCAGTCATCTTCTGCTTCTCAAACAGTTCAACTGTCTCTGAGCAACGCGATCGAGATCACTTTCACAGGTAACAGCTCTGCAACAGGTGCTGACGTTACTATCCCTTTCACAACAGTTAACGACTACGCTAACGGTGTTGAAAGTGATGCACAGGAACTGAAAGTACGTTCTAACAAGAATTTCTCAGTAGCTGTTAAAGCTAACGCTACAAACTTCTCATACACAGGTAACACTACCCCGGCTCCAACTATGCCTGTAAGTGGTGTTCTGGCAGTAAAAGTAACAGCTAACGGTACAGGTGGTTCTATAGCCAGCCCGTTCTCTTCAACTGCTTACTCTACCCTGACAGCTTCTAACCAGGACCTGATCACAGCAGCTGACCGTGGTGGTAACCAGACTTTCAGTGTAAAGTATAAAGCTACTCCAGGTTTCGCTTACCCTGCAGGTACTTACGCGGTTGACGTAGTGTACACTGCTACTCAAGAGTAATTGTTTCTCAAACTCGTAATATTAAGAAAGGAGCCCCGTAAGGCTCCTTTCTTGTTATGTGTAACTCCGGAAGTGCCTGGTAACACATGCTATCTGAGTTGTTTTGCCCCGAATATGATTTGTTAACGGTTGGTTAGCGGGTTGCAAACACATGGTTAACCGGGCTTAAATATTTCTCAAATGTGTACCGGCGTCGCATCTTTGTATCGTCAATAACGACAAACACAAACAACAAACATTTTTAAACAAACAACCAAACTAACAAAAACAAACAATTATGAAAAAGATCATCGCAATCGCAGTTTTCGCTTCAATCGGTTTCGCAGCTAACGCTCAAAACCAGGCTAACCAGACCTCTTCTGCTTCTCAAACTACCAACCTGGTACTCAGCAACGCAATCGAGATCACTTTCACAGGTAACAGCTCTGCTACAGGTGCTGACGTGACTATCCCTTTCACAACAGTTAACGACTACGCTAACGGTGTTGAGAGTGATGCACAGGAACTGAAAGTACGTTCTAACAAGAATTTCTCAGTAGCTGTTAAAGCTAACGCTACAAACTTCTCATATACAGGTAACACTACCCCGGCTCCAACAATGCCTGTAAGTGGTGTTCTGGCAGTAAAAGTAACAGCTAACGGTACAGGTGGTTCTATAGCCAGCCCGTTCTCTTCAACTGCTTACTCTACGCTGACAGCTTCTAACCAGGACCTGATCACAGCAGCTGACCGTGGTGGCAACCAGACTTTCAGTGTAAAGTATAAAGCTACTCCAGGTTTCGCATACCCTGCAGGTACTTATGCAGTAGACGTAGTGTACACTGCTACCCAGGAATAATAAATAAAGGATACAGGAGAGAAAGTCAACATCTGATCTTTTTCATCCTAATATGACTGGTCCCCATTCGGGGACCTTTCTTTTTTGCATAAATACCCGTCTATAAAGCAGTAATTCTAAAACAAATGTTATATGATTAGCCTAAAGGCCTGGTACAGAGCCATATTACTGGTTAATACATTCAATTTATTTAGTTTAGCCCGATAAATGAGACGAATAATGAAGAAGATCTTGGCACTTGCAGCCGGTATTATTATATCTACAGGAGCAATAGCAAAGGATAAAGGCAGAGAACTGGACAGCATTGTAACACACTGGAAGAACCTGGCCAAATATAACGGTAGTGCGCTAGTAACACATCATGGCAAAGAGTTGTTATATAAAGGCTACGGTATTCGTGCGGTTGATTACGGCAATATTGATGCGAAGAAAACATTATATATCATCGGGGGAGCAACAGAAATGTTTACCTCAACACTCGTATTTAAACTACAGGAAGAGGGTAAACTATCCATAAACGATACCCTATCTAAGTACCTGCCGGATTTCCCGAATAGCAAGAAAATAACTCTGAAACAACTACTTGCACACCGTTCAGGAGTATATGACTATATGAACAATGATAGCCTGTACCTGAAAAGCGTAGTTGCCCCTATGGAAAGGAAAGAACTCATGGGCTATTTTAAAAACAAACCTCTGAACTTTAAACCGGGATCAAAAACAGAATACTCCACGTCTGATTACTACCTGCTGGGCATGATAATAGAAAAAGTAACTGATACTACCTACTATGCTGCTATGAGACAATACATACTTGATCCGCTAAAAATAGAGAACTCAGGGTTCAATTTCGGAGGGTTTGCCAGTTGGGACAAGGCACAGGGATATGATATACTGAATACTTCCCGTTTTATCCCGGCTTTCCCTATCGACTCAACCATAAGTTTTGCATCCGCGGGGCTTTTCACCAGTGCCGAGGGCATTAACAGGTTCTTCAAAGCAATGATGAGTAATAAGATACTAAAGAAGAATAGTTGGGAAACTATGACCACAGATCAAGGCGACGGCTTCGCCTATGGCTGGCAGGTAAAAGAGATTGACGGCAAGAAAGCAGTAGGACACACCGGTGAAACGTATGGTTTTGTCAGTTCCTGCTTTATGATACCTGAGGACACCACATTTATTATCCTGATGAATAATGATTTTGAGAGTGAAGTATTCAAAATAGCCGATAACCTTGAGGCCGCCTTGTATGACCAACCATATTCCCTTCCTGAACGCAGAGAATCTGTGTTCCTGGAGCAACGCAGGCTGGAAAGCTACGAAGGACGTTATGAGTTTGAGAATGGCCAGGACATGAATGTATACACACGTGATAAACTGCTTTGGGGTAAAATGACCAATGGCGAGGAGTTTACCATGCTGGCCGATAAAAAGCCGGATGAATTCTTTATGGCTTCCGTAGACATTGAATTCTATTTCATAAGAGACCGGAAAACCAACCTTGTGACCGATGTGATCGTACGACAGAACAGGAAAGAACTGAAAGGCCACAAGTGGCAGTAATATTGTATTTACTAATGGCTCGTTAAGAAGGGATATTTCTTTTTCTATTTGAAACATATAGTTGAAATTTAAGTTCCTGCTACAATAGTGGGATCTTATTATTTATGCAAACAACTATTCAAAAGCCTGAAACAAAAAAGCTGTTCACTAATAAGTTCTTTACTTATGTGGTGACAGACAACCACGGGCATGGCCGCGTGGTTGAGGTAGAGGTAACTGTGGTTGGCAAGACCATCAGTTATACCTACACCAACATCAAGCACAGGCAGTAGCCTATCATCTTTCTCTATATCGTTTTGCCATACCATAATTTTTAGCGTAATTGTATCCATCATTTACGATCTAAAAAGAGCATCATATGAAACGCAACGCTACAGCCGTATGGCAGGGTTCGGGTAAAGAAGGTAAAGGTCACCTGACCACGCAAAGCACGACACTCAACCAAACACAATACTCCTACACCAGCCGCTTTGAAGAGGGTGTTGGTACCAATCCCGAAGAACTTATAGCCGCAGCGCATGCAGGCTGTTTCTGTATGAAGCTATCCTTCCTGGTAGATGGCGCCGGCTTTACAGCCACTGAGCTGAACGCCAAATGTGTAGTGTCTTTAGAGGATGGCGCCATCAAAACATCTCATATTACACTGGCAGCCAAAATTGACGGCATCTCCAAAGAAAAGTTCGATGAGCTGGTGGCCGATGCTGAAAAGAACTGCCCCATATCCAAATCGCTGACGGCACAGATAAGCGTTGATGCTACACTGAACTAATTTATTTATTATCCACTATTTCCTGCAGGCGCTCCAACACATGAAATGTGATGGGACAAACCGTTGCGTTCTTTAACGTTAGTGGCACCCGCTTTATGATAACATCTTCATCCGTATATGGATAACGCCGGCAGTCGCTCGGGCGGTCGTCGTAGATGTTGCAGGTATTATCCTCTGCCAGGAAGGGGCAAGGCGACTGTTTCAATACATAATCATTATCCTCGTCCAGCTTCAGATATTGGTCTACCAATTCACCCTCTTTCATACCCAAAACTTTGGCTATGCGCTTGATATCGGGGTTCTTGAAACGCGGGGAATAATTCTTGCAGCAATTGGCGCACTCCAGGCAATCTATCTGCCGGAATGCCTCGTCGTGCAACTCCGGCAGAGCATTGAGTATCTTGTTCTTGTTACCTTTTTCCAGCATACGCTTGTATGCCTTCTGGTGCTCTTTAGCCTGTTTCTGCCAATTGTCAGGTAACATAATTATCTTAATCCAGGTGCATCAGTTTCATGATGCGCTCCAGGTCCTCATCATTATAATATTCGATACTGATGGTGCCTTTGCCATTCTTCTTACGATCCATTTTTACACGGGTAGAAAAGTGAGACGCCATACTGTCTTCGATACGCTTGTAGGCTGGCGGCAATTTTACCGTAGTTGATTTAGACGAAGAAGACTTACCACTATCCGGGTTAGCCATATCCTTCACCAGCTTTTCTGTTTGCCTGACGGACAGGCCTTTTTCCCTTACCTCGCGGAAGACATACAATTGCTGGTCTACCTGCTCAAGGCCAATGATAGCCCTGGCGTGACCCATACTCAGCTCACCATCCCTTACGGCTTTCTGCACATCGGGGGGCAGGCGCAGCAGGCGCAGGTAATTGGTTACGGTAGAGCGGTCTTTTTTCATACGCTCCGCCACCTCTTCCTGCGTCATATCACACTCATCCATCAGGCGGCGATAGCTCAGGCCTATTTCAATAGCATTCAGGTTCTCGCGCTGCAGGTTTTCCAGCAGGGCCATTTCCAGCATCTGCTGGTCGTCTGCGGTACGTATGTATGCAGGAATATCTTTCAGTCCAGCCAGTTTAGAGGCACGCAAACGGCGTTCGCCCGAAATAAGCTGGTATTTTACAGGACTTATTTTTACTACCGTTACCGGCTGAATGATATCGTGCAGCTTGATGCTTTCTGAAAGTTCTCTCAGGGCAGCTTCATCAAAATCGCGGCGGGGTTGTTTTGGGTTCACCACTATCTGGTCTACAGGTATGCGCATAATGCTACCCGCATTCTGCCCTGTGACGGAAGGCGGTGCGGCCTTCTCGTCAGAGCCCTGCATCTCCTCATCAATAGTATTCAGTAAAGCGCGAATACCTTTTCCCAAAGCCTGTTTCTTGTTATTAGTCGACATGATTGCCGTTTTCAAATATTTTATCTTCGTTTTTGATCTTCGTCATATCGTTCTTCTGCAATATCTCCTTGGCCAGGTTCAGGTAGTTGACAGCACCTGTACTCTCAGCATCGTACATCAGGGCAGGCGTGCCGAAGCTCGGCGCCTCGCCCAGGCGGGTATTGCGGTGAACGATGGTATTGAACACCAACTCTCCGAAGTGATTCTTAATTTCTTCTACTACCTGGTTGGACAAACGCAGGCGTCCGTCATACATCGTCATCAGGATGCCTTCTATCTGCAATTCTGTATTGATACGTGTCTGTACGATCTTCACCGTGTTGAGCAATTTGCCCAAACCTTCCAGGGCAAAGTACTCGCACTGTACCGGTATCACTACACTGTCGGCAGCCGTAAGGGCATTCACCGTTATCAGGCCCAGCGATGGTGAGCAGTCTACAATAATGAAGTCGAACTGGTCGCGGACACTCTCCAGCGCCATGCGCATCACGTGCTCGCGGTTGGGGTGGTGTATCAGCTCTATCTCGGCACCTACCAGGTCAAGATGAGATGGTATGAGGTAGAGGTTCGGCGTTTCCGTCTCCAATATCACCTGCGACACGGGTGTTTCGTTCACCATACAGTCGTACAGGCTGAGTTGTATATTTTTCAGGTCGAAGCCATTACCAGTAGTACTGTTGGCCTGCGGGTCGGCGTCTATCAGCAGTGTCTTATATTCCAGCACTGCCAGGCTGGCCGCCAGGTTGATAGCCGTAGTGGTCTTACCTACCCCTCCCTTCTGATTCGCTATTGCAATTACTTTTGACATATGTACTGTTTGTACTAACCGGTTTTAAAATACTGTTTTTTCCCGAATCGTGGTGATATATTCAATTAAACTGTTATTGTTTGGCCAATGGCGGGTAGCAATAACTCCTTTCCTGCATCAGCAAATTTCTTTTGCGCCGCTTCCGGCACTATGGCTATAGGCGGCCATGTATTGTAATGTACGCCTATCACTTTGTTACATTGTATGAAATCAGCCGCTGTCACCGCATCGTCTGGATTCATGGTAAAGTGGCCGCCGATGGGCATAACGGCAAAATCCAGCTTGCCATAGCGTGGTATCAGCTGCATATCCATGACCAGGCAGGTATCGCCAGTATAATGGAAACAGCCATCGGCAGTAGTGATCACAAAACCGGCGGGATTACCTCCATAGCTGCCGTCGGGCAGGCTGCTGCTGTGTGCCGCCGGTGTCATACGCACAGTGCCGAATTCGGCCTGCATCTGCCCCAGGTTCATACCCACTACATTCTCATAGCCTTGTTTGGCTATCCAGTTGGTCACCTCCAGCATGCCAATAACAGGCGCGCCTGTGTTCTTTGCTATCGTCACGCAATCGGCTATATGGTCGCCATGACCATGCGACAGCAGAATGTAATCTGCCTCAATACTTTGAATATCAATGTTTTTTGCGTTGTCGTTGCCTGATATAAAGGGATCGAACGGGAGTTTCTTTCCCGCCGTTTCCACCATAAAACAAGCATGTCCGTAATACGTAAATTGCATGATCTCCTTATATTTTGGCCCGTAGCCATACGGGTATAACAAAGTTAATGTCCTGCCCGCACATTTCCGTGGAACATCGTGGAATGTGGAAAATAAGTGGCGCGGGGCAGTCAAAAGTATAAAGTGAAAACCTGAAACTGAGCAACACCTTAATACGGCAATTTTATTGCATGGCGTTTTGCCTGATATATAACTGTATTTGACCCGTGCTACCTGCCTGCTGCTGTTTTGTATCGTTTTGTTATGTTTTGTTAAGTAATTGCAGGGGGTATTCAGAAAAATATCTTCCCATTTGAAAATAAATGGCTGACTGTCAGCTATATGTGATTTTGTGTTATTTATGGTGATTTGCATGGTGGTGAGGGGTGATCTTTTGCTTTTATATATTATCTATTCTTACATTTTATTGTCTGAATCAGGATATACAGGATTTTCAGGACAAGGAGGATCTTATTGTGTTTCTCCAGTTCGTCCCTGCGGAGGATCAAGCAGTCTCGCGAATTGAGGGCTATATAGCAATGACCGGATCTTTCCCTGCACAAGCTGCCCCTTGCCTCAAAAGGAAGGGAGGAAGGTTTTTTATCACATCAAATATACAACAATTAGTAATTATTATGAAATTTTTATACTGTTTAATATAACATTTTCCGGGACTTATGGTAGGGGGGGGGAATGCATTACATTTATGGACTTCAGCAATAAAACTGAATTTATTTATAACCACCAAGAGAAAGGGAATAAGATATCTGTGCAGGATGATAATCTAATATGATGCAGTGATATTGGAAGTTGTCCTTTTGGGGGACAACTTCCAATATGCGCTACCTGATGAGCGTTACTTTACCTATGTGTTTACGTTTGTCAGTCAGCGGGCCGGCTTTATTTGCGTACCCCATATTACTAGAACCGTCTTTTTCTGCATAAACATAGTACTCTATTGGTTCGAGATTCGTAAAAGTCACTTGCCCATCAGCCCCAGTTTTTTGTGATCCATAGCTGCTTTTTCCGTGGACCTTGAATTCATCAAAAGTTTTATAGATCCGCACATCAGCACCTTCGACCAGCTCTTTGGTATTATATGATACGGTAAGGACAAGCGTTGTGCTTCCTGTTTCTTGCTTTGAGCATGCAGTCAATAACAAGCCAACAGCTAATACAGCGAATAATATTTTTGCCTTTATCATGAGTTAATTATTTTAGTTATTGTTTATAGAATGTAATGTTATAGACAGGAGTTTGAGTGTTCAAATTGCCCCTTATTTCACTATGGAGGCCCATATACAACTGGCTTTGGTTTGTCAATACCACACTTTTCCACTGATCAATTTGTTCGTTACCGAAGTTAGCCAGGACATGTATCCATATTGTACTTCCCGGAACCATGCTCTGATTTGTAGGCCGATCCGTGATCTCATATCCGCCGTTAATAATACTAAGTTCTCCTACAAAGTTATTGGTAATGCCGGCAGGAGGGGTTTCTGTTGAGGGAACTGAAGGGTCAAATACCTTCGTGTTTGCAATGTCCGGTGGAGCGGTGGTCATCGTATTCGATGCCGCAATGCCAACGGTAATAACATTGTCTGACCAGAAATCGTACAGAGCTTGAAAGTTTGTTGTCGCAAACTTTTCTGCACCGTAACCAAAAATATTATTAGCGAAGCCGTTCTTAGCAACGCTATACTCTTGTCCACCTGTAACAATAACACCATCACAAGCTATATTTGAGATCCTGTAGTTTATCCA
This sequence comes from Chitinophagales bacterium, assembly GCA_020636495.1. Taxonomy (NCBI): domain Bacteria; kingdom Pseudomonadati; phylum Bacteroidota; class Chitinophagia; order Chitinophagales; species Chitinophagales bacterium. The sequence goes on from JACJXQ010000009.1 coordinate 161,680, forward strand.
CAGGTTCCTTCCTGCAGTCCCATCTAGCGCACCCCAAAAGGCTGGCTGAGCAGGTAATACAAAATATACTTGCTTTTGCCCTGGCGCATCCAATGTGTAAATTCCATTAGCAGCCAGGTTTGCGGTAACGCCTTGTCCGCTATTGAAGTAATTTGTACCGCTACACAAAGTAATAACGTCACCGGCCTGCCCATTTCTCTTAATAGGAAAATCGTTGATCAGATCAACCCGGTTAATTATTGTTGATGGCCCCGCCCAGGAATAAGTATAGTATGGTATAACCGGATTCATGCCATACCACGAGAATAGGTTAGCATAACCTTTGCCATTGCACATTTCATCTGTTGACAAGTCTATAGCAACTGGCGCCGTCCAATGTGTTGGGGCGACAGTAGTGGAAAATGGTAGCCCGGAGTTAAACGAGGGCTGTGAAAGTACAAAATCCATTACGCCGCCTAAGTCGTCGTAGGTACAATCGCGTATTACCTGGTAACCTTGAGGTTCAAGGTCTCCTAAGCTAATGTCATCAGTTGGGGGGTGGCAACTTGCAAAAACTGCAAGATACAGTCCTAATAGTAATTTGATTCGTTTCATCATAGAAGTAAGTTTTTATTAATATAAAATTAGTATTTATGGCAAATAATTATAATCTCATTACGACTTTTAAAATATTTTTTATTAATATATAAAAGATTGTTTTATTGTATATTATTTTACATATATATACTTCCTATTTATGTTGAGGCCGTTTTGGGGGTATGAATTAGTTGCAGGTATTTGTTATAGACCCTTTCTGTTCCACATTTTCTGACGGGGTGTTGAACAGAAGATTTAATACCGCTCACAGAGTCGTAATAGAGATCTGTTTATATGCCAATTCAAGTAGTCGACGGATAAACTCAGGCTCATACAATTCCGTTTTTGCTGTATTTTTAACTGTTATGAAAAAACTACCCACGATCCTGTTGCTATTGACGACCTGTACTGCTTTTGCACAGGAACAGGTACTACAAGTGAAGGCAACGAGCCGTGTTGCCGCACTGAATGAAGAGTTACATATCAGCTATACGTATACGGGCTGTTGTGCCCAAAAATTCACCGCACCGGGCTTTGAGGGCTTTGAAATAGTAAGAGGCCCCATATACGGGCAACAAACCAACATGCACATGAAGAACGGCAAGGCAGCATATGATACCAGTGTAACCATATCGTATGACCTTAAACCGCTGAAGACGGGTAAGCAGACAATAGCCCCCGGCACAATGCGGAGTGGCAACGGCAAAACTTACACGTCGAAAAAACTGGACATAGAAGTACACAAAAACCTCCGCACTAACGAAAAGCGCATTGTATATAAAAGACTGGATGATTTTAACGTAGTAATGGAACTGGGCAAAAAGGCTGCTACTTTTACTTACATAGTAAGCACCGGGCCTGTTTACATGCAACAGGTGAAATATGATATGGGTGCTGATATTGATAAAATGACAAAGCAGGTAGCAGCACAAACCGGGGCTACTTACCTTGGTACATATGAGTGGGGGAATTTCACACAAACAGGTGTGATCTATACTAAAGAGCAGACTGACCTGCAAAGGGATAGTATACCCAGGCTCTTCTTCGGTACTAACGACACCGCAGGCATCCGGCAAGCAATAGAAAAGCATTATGATATGCAAGCAGGAAAAAAGTATGCTACATGGATAACAAGATCTGAGGGGCGCACAGCACTGAATGAAGTGACAGACCTGACAGGATTGCACAAAGTGTACTATCATGCAGATGCATTGACCACATTGTTGCGTAAGAATAATATGGATGTAAACGAAGAGCGGCGAATAGTTGTGCGGGTTTCATTCGGCAGCAAAGAAAACATGGAGGCTTTTATTGCAGCTTCAGAGCAATCGGGTTATAAAAAACTGGAGGTGACCGGTGATGTGATGCAGAAACATGGCTACCATTTAATAGAAGTGTACCGGCAAACTAAACCCACAACAGAAAATATGGAAGCCATCGGCCTGGAAGTATGGAATACCGCAAACATTTACGACGGCAACTGGGTTTCTATGACGCTGAATAAAGCGGAGTAAGCTGTAAGTGTCTCCCCGCTGTCCTGAGTTTGCAACTCAGGATATATTGCATAATACCCTCTTTGCTATTGGCATTCCTTTCACAACAAGCAATCAATCATCTTTCAAGTACTGCGGATTGAGAATATGCTGTACATGAGCCCATCCCTGTCCCCTTAAGGGAAAGAGGGTCTGTTATTAAATGATTACATAAGCATCCTACTAATGAACTATGGTTCATTAATTACCGTTTGCAAAACGGGTTGTTTTTCATTATTCAAGATGCCCCTTGGACAACATAGATTATTTAACATATCTTTTCCTAACGTTTTACCCTTTCATCCCGTTATTAACTGAAAATTATACTCATGAAACAAACACTTACAGCTATTACACTACTCTTCAGCTTAGCATGTCATGCGCAACCGGCCTTGCAGGAGGCCGACATCATTGTGAGGCATGCCAATATCATCACCATGAAAGACAGTGTACCGCTGCAAGACCAGTTGTTGTGCATAAAAGATAATCGCATCAGCTACATCGGCGCAGATAATAAAAAGGCTATCTCTACCACTGCAAAAGTGATAGATGCAAAGGGCAGGTACCTGATGCCGGGCATGGCCGAGATGCATGTGCACCTGCCGGGTCCTGATGAGATAAAACAGTTCCTGACGCTGAACCTGATGGGTGGCATAACAATGGTACGTGCCATGCGAGGCAGGGAAGAACAACTGGCCTATCGTGACATAAAAGACTATGCCATTCCGCATTTATATATCTCAACGCCCATCATCACACGTTTCACTCCGCTGGATGACCACAGTGCGGATAGCCTTGTGCAGGCGTATAAGCATACAGGGTATGATTTCATCAAGTTTATAGATATAAAAGACAGCATATCGTTTGACAACCTGATGAAGTATGCCAACCAATATGAGCTGACCGTTTGCGGGCATACCCCCGGTAACGTTGCACTGGAGTATGTGCTGACCAGTGGTTTTAATTGTGTGGAACACTTGCAGGAATATGTAAAGGCCTACAAACAGGGACCTGAATATTTTAACAAGATACTCAGGCTTACAAAGGACAATCATGTATACCAGTCGCCAACGCTGGATTGGTATAGTGTGTATTTTCATCAATACTCCGAAGAAGTGCTAAAGAAAAGGGCCGGACTTGAATACATACCTGACAGTACTCAACTGCAATGGCACGAAGAGATAGCAGCAGCAAGAAACAAAATAGGAGATTCTGCATATAATGCTATACGTAGTGACTATGCTGCCATTGAAATAATAAAAACCGACATTGTAAAGCAGATGGCGCAGATGGGCATACCTTTACTTACAAGTCCCGAAGGTGGTGAGCAGTATATGGTGGCCGGCTATAACATGATAGAAGAGATGAAAAGGATGCAACAAGCAGGGCTGAGCAATTACGAGTTATTGCAATGTGCTACCATTAATCCTGCAAAGTACATGCACCGTGATGGTGAAGTGGGTACACTGGAAGTAGGGAAAGAAGCAAGCATGATACTACTGGCAGGCAACCCGCTGAAAGAACTGGAAGCAATAACCCATGTAGATGCCGTACTGCTGGACAACAAAGTATATACACATGATGAGTTGCTGGCACAACTAAATAACTAATAACACCTGTAGTTTTGCGGCAACGAAAAAGTAGTATTTTTGAAAGACTATGAAGAAGATACTTATCGCATTGTCGCTGATAGTTGCCTTTGCCGCCTGTGGCAGTGATAATGGCAACAAAACCAATGGCCCCTCGCCTATAGAGCTGCAAACAAGTTTTGCACCCAACATTAAGGGCGTATGGGTATTGACGGATTATGTAGACGACCTGGGCAAAACAAAATCCCCCAAGGCATCTTCAGACAAACTACAGGGCATTGTTTCGATGGATATAGACCCTGAAATAGTTTCAGGAGATTCAGCCATTGTTTCTGCCAGCCTGAATAATCATGAGGGCTATACCTTTTACCTGATGTACCGGCAGGGGCAGGATGACAGATCGCTGGTAACGGCGCATACTGACCCTGATAACAGCGACAACTTCTACGAGCTGGGTTATACCACCGAAAATGGTGAAAACATGGTAACGCTGAACCACTACGACAAGGACAAAAAACTACTGGACAAAAGAACATTCACCAAAGTAACCGGCCCGCAAAGCGATAACGGAGAGCCTTACAGCCTTACTTACATGGCCAACAAAATATTATTCTCAGGCAGTTACAGCGTTACCGATGAGCACGGCAAAACTACAGAAGCTACCTTCAGCGACGACGGACTGGTAAGCGGTATCGGTGACCATACTACTTATTATGTGTTCACCGATTTTATCGGTGATGAAGAGACCAACCTGGATGAGATGCTTTTTGACGAGCATACCAAAAACCAGAAGGGCTACATTTTTGAGATAAGCGGTGACACGACAAGGCTGTACAGAGCCATGGAGAATGATGACCGCACACAACTTATTCGCGGGGAGCTGAAATATACTATGGTGAAGAAATAACACACAGCTAACAGTGGCCTGCCGCAATTGTGACGAACATCATAGGTATAGCGGGTAAAAATGACTTGATTTGTTCATCAACAAAATAGCATATCATGAAACAGGCTACCAGAGCAGCGGCAAGACAATCATCAGCAGTGTATGGCTTCGGCTTTATTGGCGCTGTTATTTATTTCATTCAGCATGCCACCGGATTCTGGATGGGCGCACTGGGTATTTTAAAAGCTATTGTATGGCCGGCCATACTGGTGTATAAGGCATTGGAATACTTTGCCATGTAGCAAGGCATTACAGCACTTCTTCTTTTTGTTTTTCTACGGCCGTATACAGATCGTAGTAAGCACCTTTGGCGGCTATCAGTTCGTTGTGGTTGCCGCGCTCAAGCACTTTGCCTTTGTCCATTACCAATATCTCATCTGCTTTGCGGATGGTAGACAAGCGGTGGGCAATAACGATCGACGTACGTCCCTGTATCATCGTGTCTATCGCTTTTTGTATCAGTTGTTCGCTTTCGCTGTCAACAGAAGAGGTGGCTTCGTCGAGAATAAGAATAGAGGGTTCGTATAACAAGGCACGTGCAAAAGACAGTAGCTGCCGCTGCCCCTGCGATAGTGTATTGCCCCGCTCCATGACATTGAAGTCGTAGTTACCGGGCAGCTTCATGATATGGTCGTGCATGCCCAGCATTTTGGTGACGCGTTTTACCTCGTCGAGCGAGATATTTTTATTGCGCAGGGTAATGTTCTCATATACCGTACCTGAGAACAGGAATACATCCTGCAATACGATACCTATGTGGCTACGCAGGTTGTGTACGTCGTATTCAGCAATATCGTGTCCGTCAATTTTTATGCTGCCACCGTTGATCTCGTACAGCCTGTTGAGGACACTGATTATGGAAGTTTTGCCCGCGCCCGTATGCCCTACTACGGCCATGGTCTTACCTTTCGGCAGGTGGAATGACACACCTTTAAGCACGGGTATATCAGGCTTGTAGCCAAAATGCACCTCATCAAATACTACATCGCCTTCTATTTTATCAACCGTGTATGTGCCCTTGTTCAGGAGGTGTTCTTCGCTGTCCAGCACGGTGAACACACGCTCTGCCGCTACCATACCCATTTGCAGCACGTTGAACTTATCGGCCAACATGCGCAGGGGGCGGAATAACAGGTTGAGATACATCACGAAGGCGATGATAACACCGGGGCTGGTCTCAAAATGCATCATACGCACAGCACCCCACCATACCAATAATGCGATGGCGATGGTCGCGATGATCTCTACAACGGGAAAGAAAACAGAATAAGCGAAAATGGCTTTGATATTCGCACTACGGTGTTCTTTGTTAATGTCCCTGAACTTATCGAACTCCCGTGCCTCTGCTCCAAAGGCCTGCACAATGTACATGCCAACAATATGCTCCTGAACAAATGCGTTGAGTGCAGCCACAGCATTGCGCACCCGCTGGAAAGATTTGTTCACCGCCTCTTTGAACACATAGGTCGCAATAATGATGGCCGGGAAGGTGCTGAGGCATATCAGCGCCAGTTCCCAGTCGGTAGCCAGCATAACTATGATAATGGCAATGATGGTCAGCACATCGGCGATGATGGAAATAACACCTTGTCCGAAGACCTCGTTCACAGCTTCCAGGTCGTTGATAGAACGCGTGGTGAGCGTGCCTATGGGTGTACGGTCGTAATAGGCTATATCCTGGAAAAGTATCTTCTGGAATACCTTTTTACGCATATCGTTCACTACGGTCTGCCCCAGCCAGTTGATGAGGTACATGAACCAGAAGCGCAACAAGCTTTCGACCAGCAACAAACCCAGCTGGATAACGGTGAGCCATATCAAGCCTTCCAACAGGTGGTTGGCTATGTATTTGTCAACAGATAACTGTATGAGGTAAGGGCGTAGCGGCGCAGCTGCAGCCAGGATGACAGACAACAAAATTGACGTCACAAAGCTTCCTTTATAAGGTCTTGTAAACGACAGTATGCGCCTGAGCAAAGCCAGGTCGAATATCTTTTTTATGTCGTTGCCCTGTGCCAAATCAGTCCTGCTCCTCTTTTACCGTCATTAAATATGCCTTGATGAAACCATCTATCTCGCCATCCATTACAGGTTGTACGTTGCCTACCTCGTAGTCGGTACGGTGGTCTTTTATCATTTTATAGGGGTGGAACACGTAGGAACGTATCTGTGAGCCCCACTCTATTTTCTTTTTGCTGGAATTAGCCTCATTCTTCAGTGCCTCGCGCCTGCGCAGTTCTTCTTCGTACAACTGGCTTTTCAGCATGGTAAGTGCTTTTTCCCTGTTCTCGCCCTGTGTACGCGATTGCTGGCATTCAACGATGATACCCGTAGGAATGTGTTTCAGGCGTACGGCAGTTTCTACCTTGTTCACGTTCTGGCCACCCTTACCACCTGAGCGGTAGAACTCCCATTCCAGGTCGGCGGGGTTAACAGCTATCTCAATACTATCGTCTACCAGCGGGTAAACAAATACAGACGCAAAAGAGGTATGCCTGCGGGCATTGGAGTCGAAAGGCGAGATGCGCACCAGGCGGTGTACCCCGCTTTCGGCTTTCAGCAACCCGTAGGCAAACGCACCATCAAATTCGATAGTGGCCTGTTTGATACCGGCAGCTTCACCATCCTGCAGGTCCAGTTCAGACACTTTCCAGCCCTGTTTTTCGCCATACATGCGATACATACGCAGCAACATCTCCGCCCAATCCTGGCTTTCGGTGCCACCTGCACCACTGTTGATGACCATTACAGCCGGCATCTCGTCTTCCGGTTCATTAAGTGTGGAACGGAACTCCCCATCTTCCAGGTCGGCTATGGCCTTTTCGTAGGCTTCTTTTACTTCCTCTTCGGTAGCTTCATTGGCTTTCCAGAAATCGAACAGAACGGCAAAATCCTCTACCGATGTATCTATCTTCTGGTACAGGTCTATCCAGAACTTGTTGACCTTTATTTCTTTGAGCACACCCGTGGCTCGTGCATTGTCGTCCCAGAAGCCCGGCGACAAGGTCAGTTGCTTATCATTTTCGGTTTTGGCGATACGCTCATCTATACGTAAAAAACGGTGCAGGTGTTTCACCCGCCCGCGCATTTCTTTTATCTGTTCCTGCGTCATATGCGGTGCAAAGGTACGGGGAAAGCCGTATAGTTTTAGGATGGCAATTAACAGTTTGCAGGAGCGGTTGTGCGTTGTTGTTAACAACTCTGTGTAGCTATTGCTATATTTTATTGAGTAATACGGGAAATTGTTAAGTAACCGACCCAAACCTTTTAACCGAAAGCTAATATATATACAATACAAACAATTGATTGTCATTATATTACATGCATAATTGTTAAGTTTTGTTAAGTAAGACCGGAAGTCTTTCTTACTTAACAATCCATAAAAAAGCCCCTCATATAGAGGGGCGCCTGAATATCTGTAATCAGAAAGATGTCGATACATATTATTGTTAGCTATCATGGTTTGTCATTGGCAAACGGATGGTGATGGCAATAATCTCAGAATGGCGAGACATGCGCAAGCACGAATTTATTTACAACAAATGTACTATAATTAATTGATAAAATAAAATTTAAAATTCAGCATGGGGTCTCGTTCAGAAGTCCCGGGTGGAAAGGATGGTCTTTTAGTAAGTGATAAAAGGGTGACATACTTTTGGGTGAGCATAGCCGCAAGACGTGTACGTTATTTCGTAACTTGAGTATGTGAAAACTATTTTTCCTATCATAGTCATTTATTTATCAGGGCTTGCCGCAATTCATTGCCGTGCCCAGACAATACCTTACAACAGACTGACCAACTGGGCCAATGCAGGGCTTGCTGATACTGTACCTGACTTCAGTAACAAGGTAAATATTATGAACTACGGGGCTTATGCAAATGGAATGATACCTGACGATACAGCATTGGCAAGGGCAATCGCGGCACTTAACAACCAACCCGGCACCGTCATTATTCCCGCCGGCACTTACCTGTTCAGGCAGCCTGTGAACCTGGAACGCGACAGCATTGTTATCAGGGGAGAAGGCAGTGCTACCCGCTTATTGTTTAACCTGTCATGGCCATTGAATAATATGTTCAACATAAGGGGGACTATAGAGCCTGACACCTTAAAAGTGCAACACTCTATTACTAAAAATGACCGCTCGATAGTTCTGTCGAGTGTAACGGGATTACATGACGGCGACTACCTCTATTTATTCTGTAATGACAGTGATCTGGTTACTTCACCATGGGCCTATACCACTTCAGGTCAAATACTTAGGATAGAAAAAATAAATGGCGACACTGTTTACGTGGAGACTCCTCCGAGGCGCAGTTATAAGATCAGCTCGGGTATATATATACTAAAAATGAAGCCGGTAAGACACGTTGGATTGGAATGCATGTATATAGAGCGAACTGACTCTACCAATGCACGAACCAATAATATAGATCTTTTTGCAGCGGCCGACTGTTGGATATCCGGCATTGAAAGCAATATGACCAACTACTCTCATGTAGCAATCAATTACTCAACTCATGTACTCGTACGTGGTTGCTATTTTCATCATGCGCATTCTTATGGAGATAAAAGTGAAGCATATGGAGCAAACCTTGAATTTACCAGTGGGGACTGCCTGGTAGAAAACAACATATTTGAACATCTGCGCCATTCTATGGTAGTACAGGCAGGCGCCAATGGAAATGTTATATCCTATAATTACTCGCTGGATCCATATTGGACACAGCCTCCTTCTCCTGCTGATGCAGCCGGTGATATTGTCTGTCATGGGGACTATCCCTACCTTAATTTATTTGAAGGCAACGTAGCACAAAATATCATTGTTGATGACTCTCATGGTATCAATGGCCCATTCAATACATTTTTCAGGAACAAGGCTGAGCTCTATGGCATTTCAACGTTACCCGGTGCTGCAGACAGTACTAACTATACCGGGAATGAAGTAACAGGAACAACAGGCAACTATTCACTTTCAGGCAAGGGATATTTTGAGTATGGAAATAATCTTAATGGTACAATTATGCCTGTGGGCACGTCTGCACTTCCTGAACTATCATTATACATGTCAGGTCCGCCCGGATATTGGGAAGGCAATATCAGCTATCCCGGCATCGGCACACCATATGCATATAACAAAGGTAATAACCCGGCATACAGGCGCTACACAAGTCAGTCGAGAACGGACTGTACCCGCAACCCACATTATATCACAGTCCAACAACCCTTACAGGCAGACGATGAAATAGCAGCATACCCCAATCCTTTTAAGGATGTTATTATTCTGAGATCAGCCACGGGTAAGCGATCCTGTTTTTACCAGCTATATAGTATGACAGGTATGTGCGTGCTTGCGGGTGATGCTCCAGGGGACCAAACTATAATTAATACGGCATCTTTACCTGAAGGCATATACCTGCTCATCATCCGTGATCAAAAGGGAATAATAATCTCGAAAAGGAACATGATCAAAACCGGCAGATGACACAATAATGACACAGCAAAACATTCACATTTGTATATTTACAATACTATTATAAACAACCAAATGCCCGTTTATGAAACTACGCTACTTTCTACTTCCGGTTTTACTGTTATGTAATATTTCGAGCAGCTATGCAACCTCTTATTTCAGAAATTTTGTGGTTGGTAATTTCTATTTTGGTGCTGATAGCTGTGGCACACGTATCAACTGCGCTATCACAGTTGAAAATAATAAGATCGTATTTGCAGGGCACTCAAATTGTAATAACCAGGGCAACATACCAGCGGCTGCTACCCAGCAAAAAGGCAGCAATATCATAGTTGGCAAGCTGGACAACCAGTACAACATTATCTGGATGAAAGTGTTTGGCGGTGATGACAGCCTGACCGAACAGGCAAAGGCCATCTGTGCCACGAAAGATGGAGGATATGCTATCGTATCCACCACGAGTTCTACAAACGGGAGCATCACATCCTATTTTGGAGCCGATGATATCTGGTTGATAAAACTTGACTCGGGCGGCAATAAGATTTTTCAAAGAAATATTGGCAGCACAGGTGACGACAGAGCTATCTCCATTACAGAGACAGCAACAGGAGATCTGCTGATATTAGGTGCCAGTAACGGTTCTGATGGCGATATTTCATCGCACTACGGAGGTACCAATACTAATGACTGGATACTCATAAAGGCAGACTCTGCAGGCGTGTTGAAATGGGTAAAAACGATAGGAGGAACCGGTGATGAGGGAACTGAAGGCAGCGTACTGGCTGCTGATACGAACTACTATATCATTTCCGGCTCCAACTCAACAGACTATGACTGCAACGATACCTCGTGGTTTGATACAGCACAGACCGGATATAACTATCACCTGCTGAAACTGGACTCCGCAGGAGCAGTAACATGGGACCGGAGTTACGGCGGTAGCGATACAGACAAAGCAGTGGCAGCTATCTTTACCAAATCAGGCAACATCATGATAACAGGTTATACAAAATCTGTGGACTCGATGATACATGATAATAAATATGCTTTCAAAACCGGATGGCTTGTTCACGTCAAACCAAACGGTGATACTATCTATACAAGATCCACCAATCAATTTCAGAATAACAGCTATGGTACGGGCTCTGCCCTATGTAATGAAAATACTAATACACATATTACCGGCCCTCCCGACGTTGCCATACTATGTGAAGGCGGTAACAGGACAACAGCACAAAATATCAACATATCCTATATAGATGGCTGGTGGTATGACCATTCATATACAGCAAAAGAAACAGGAACTAAAAACGAAGATTGGGCGGGCGCCATTGTTAGCGTTGGAGACAGAATGTATGCTATTGCCGGCAGTTCTATAAAAACAGATACATCCTCAATGGCAGATAGCAGGTTGCTGAATACAGGAGACACCGGGGTGATCTACATTATCAATTACGGGTGGTACGGCGCAGTACAAGATATCAACAATAACAAAACAGAACTTACCGCTTACCCTAATCCTGCAGACGATATGGTATATATACAACTACCTGCCAATGCCCCGGAAGGAGCAATGATGGTTGTAAACAGCATGGGACAAGAGATATACAAATCAAAGACGCTCAGGAACAGCACGGAACAAAAAATAGATGTCTCCTCCTGGGCTGCTGGTTGGTATTATGTGCTCTTTAGTGCATCCGACGGGCAACAGGCCATATCCAGGTTTGTAGTACAGTAACAAAAAACTTCCATAAACAAGAAAAGGCTGGCAAAACCATGTTTTACCAACCTATATAAGTTGTTCTTATTTGAGATAAACCTTATTAAGGCATGCCTACACTGCTCTCCAGGTGGTTGGGGCAACCATACTTGTTGGTTGACGCACATGAAGAAGCCATCATCACAGTTAATGTCAGCAGGGCTACTATTGGAGCCACGCGACGTAGAATTGTATATTTTTTCATCATATTTTATTACTTATTTAAAAAACTAAAACGTCCCTTACATTTGTACTAAGATAGTAAAGATAGTAAAAAATCAATGAAGCATATACATTTTATAGCTATAGGAGGTGCTGTAATGCACCAACTGGCACTGGCACTGCACAGGCAGGGCAACAAGGTAACGGGTAGTGATGATGAAATCAATGACCCTGCACGCTCAAACCTAGCAGCAGCAGGCATTTTGCCCGAAAAACAAGGCTGGCACCCTGAGCTTATCACGCCGGAAATTGACGCTATAGTACTGGGTATGCACGCCAAAGCAGACAACCCTGAACTGCTTGCGGCACAGAATTTTAACATTCCTATATATTCTTTTCCGGAATATATTTATGAAGTAGCTAAAGAAAAGACACGTATTGTGATAGCGGGCAGCCATGGCAAAACCACTATTACATCGATGATCATGCATATACTACGCCACCAGGACCTTGATTTTGACTACCTGGTAGGTGCCAAAGTGGAGGGTTTCGATCAATCAGTAAAACTGAGTGACGCACCTGTTATCATACTGGAAGGAGATGAATACCCGGCATCGGTAATAGAGAAAAAACCCAAGATATTCTTTTATCACCCACACATAACCGTATTGAGCGGCATAGCGTGGGACCATATCAATGTATTTCCTACCTATGAAATATATCTTGACCAGTTCAGGCAATACCTGCACGACTGCGACAAGGGCATCCCCTTGTTCTACAATGCAGAGGATGAGGAAGTGAAAAAGGTCGTAGCCTCATCTGCCGGCCACCTGAAAGCAGTACCCTATAGTATGCCTGCTTTCCATTATGAAGATGGCGTAGCCGTGCTGGATACTAAAATAGGCCCGGTAGAAGTTTCTGTTTTTGGCAGGCACAACCTGCTGAACATGCAGGCTGCCATAGCCGTATGCCAGGAGCTGGGCATCAGCCGTGAAGATTGTTATGAGGCCATTACAGACTTTACAGGCGCTGCACGCAGGCTGGAAAAAATAATAGAGACTGATAACCTGGTAGCATACAGGGACTTTGCGCACGCACCATCTAAACTGCAAGCCACACTGGAAGCAACGAGGGAAGCTTATCCCAATCATCAACTGATAGCCTGTTTTGAGCTGCACACCTACAGCAGCCTGAGTGCTAAATTCCTGGAAGAATATGCAGGAAGTATGAAAGGTGCAGACGATGCTATCGTGTATTTCAGCCACCATGCATTGCAGCTGAAGGGCTTGCCACCACTGACCAAAGAAGATGTGACACAACATTTTAAGACAGATGGGTTAGTGGCCATAGATAATAAAGAAGAACTTGCAGGAACGGTGGCTACACTGCTGAACAAAGCTGAAAAACCTGTGTGCCTGCTGCTGATGAGCTCCGGTACATTCGACGGAATTGACTGGAATAATGTATGTTCGCACAAAGAATTGAATTAAATAGTACTCATGGCAGAGCTTTCCTTAAGAAAACCGATCATATTTTTTGACCTTGAAACCACCGGAACCGACCCGGGCACAGACAGGATCGTGGAAATAGCGATGATCAAACTGAATCCCAACGGTACTAAGGACAAATATGTAAAACGCATTAACCCAACCATTCCTATTTCTGCGGAGTCAACATCTATACACGGTATCACGAACGACGATGTAAAAGACTGCCCGACCTTTAAGCAGGTAGCCAAAGAAATATATGAATGGATGAAGGGTTGTGACCTGGGTGGATATAATGCCGTACGTTTTGACATACCGATGCTGGCTGAAGAACTGTTGCGTTGCAACGTGCAGGTAGATTTTACAGAAAGGCAGTTTGTAGACGTACAGCAGATATTCTTTAAAATGGAAAGCCGTACACTGAGTGCAGCCTATGAGTTCTATTGTAAAAAAGAATTAACTAATGCACACAGCGCGGAAGCAGATATAGAAGCGACCGTAGAAATATTACAAGCGCAACTGGACAAGTATGCAAACCTTGAAAATGATGTAAAGGCACTACATAACTTTACGAATGGAGAGGAAGGAATAGTGGACTATGCACGCCGCATGGTGCTGAAGGACGGAGCACCTATATTTAACTTTGGGAAATATAAAGGACGTAAAGTGGAAGACGTATTCAACGAACAACCACAGTATTATGACTGGATGATGAATGCGGATTTTCCATTGCATACCAAACAGAAACTGACCGAGATACTCACCGATATGAAATTACGTAAATCAGGACTGAAATCTTAAGTATTTCTTAAGGAGTGATTAGAAAGAATTGCTTATTTTCAGCCTTTTAATTTTTTGCCCTCTTGGACAAACTTGTTATCATACCTACATACAACGAGAAGGAGAATATAGAACGCATCCTACTCAAAGTGCTGTCGCTGGCGGGTGGTTATCATGTGCTGGTTGTAGACGACGGATCTCCTGATGGTACCGCAGATATTGTCCGCAACCTGATGAATACCTATCCTGAGCAGATACATATGATAGAACGTACCGGCAAACTTGGGTTGGGCACCGCCTATATTGCGGGTTTCAAATGGGCATTGCGCAGGGACTATGATTACATTTTCGAGATGGACGCTGACTTCTCTCATAACCCTGATGACCTGTTGCGCCTGCACCAGGCATGTGTGGCAGGAGCGGACGTGGCAGTAGGCTCGCGCTATGTAAAAGGCGGCAAACTGGTGAACTGGCCACTTGACCGCAAACTGATATCGCGTGGCGGGGCCTTTTATACCCGCCTGATACTGTGGATGCCTGTTAATGATCCTACAGCCGGTTTTATCTGCTACCGCAGGGAGGTGTTGAAAACCATACCGCTGGATGAAGTTCAGTTCATCGGCTATGCCTTCCAGATAGAAATGAAATACCGTGCCTGGAGAGCAGGGTTCAAACTGAAAGAAGTTCCGATAACATTTGAAGACAGGAAAGAAGGTACGTCTAAAATGACATCCGGCATCATACACGAAGCCATGTTTGGCGTATGGAAAATGCGTGGATTCAGACAGCCTAAAAAGTAATTACACCCATCTATTTATTATCTCTTTGTTACGGTTGATGATGCTCATGGCAGCAGGCCCTTCGGCAAACAACAGGTCGAGCATACTCAGGTTAGGATAAAAACCATTCCGCTCGCTGAACACCTGGTAATATAGTCCCTCACTTTCAGGCATTGCTTTTTTCTCCATTCCGGGTTTGCATGCATTGCGCATATCATGCACGGGTAATTCATACTTTTTGTAGGCCGGTGCGCTTTCTTCATCAAAACCAATGCGTAACTCTTTCTTCAACCAATGAACAGAGGCTTCGTTAAATGCCACAAGCTTGTCAAATTTTTGCAGGAAAAGTTGTTCCAGGGACGGGGCATAGTGTTCAAAATAAGGCGTACGGCCATATACAGAGAACAACGTACGCCAATGCTGTACCTGCCAGCGTTCTTTATTATCAATCAATACATCCTGCATGGCGGTACGCTGATTGCGGCCATGGGCAAGGGGTACCGTAAGTTGTATCAGCCCATTTGCACCGGTAATATAGTAACGATTGCGATAGGTCATCTTGGCAAAATGCTCAGCATGGTCGAAAATAACATGTGTATGATCTGCCACAACCGACCACCATCGTATATTAGGAAAAGGTATTAATGATGTAACTATCTGCTGCATAAAACGTGAAGTAAAGGTATTTCAGTAATTTGCGGAAAACAATAAAAATGGGCCGTTGGATTGGATCGTGTTTATTACTCTTGCTGTTGAGCGGGCAAATAGCTTATGGAATCAATGCAGTACCTGCTCACACAATATTCTACCTGCCCGCCAATAGTAATAATGATGCACAGGCATATATAGAGTTTTACTGGCAGATAGACCCGAACAGCATAACATTCAGAGAAGATACTGCCGGCATATGGCGTAGCAAGGTAAAAACCGAGATACTGATAACAACAGATACAGGGGTAATTACCCACGAAAAGTACTTCCTGCAAACTACTCCCGCTTCTTCGCTCATAGCGGCACGACTGCAAAATATTATGGATATGCACAGATATATGGTACCGGAAGGTATAGTGCGTATCAAGCTGCTGTTAACAGCCTATGACAATAAACTGGACACGTATGAATATATAGATACATTTGAAGTGCCGAAGCATGGGAAGACCTTCTATAGCCAGCTCCAGTTGATAGACACATCTTACAAAACAGACCTGAAGGATAATATTTACCTTAAGAACGGCAACCTGCAAATACCTGTTTGTTTCAACTTCCTGGACGATCACAGGTCGACACTGAACTATTATGTAGAGCTAAATGGCGCGAATAACATCAGTGCTGACCAACTACCACTCACACAGACTGTAACCATTTCAAAGAAAGAATACGATTATCCTGTAGCACGCCTTGTTCATACTGACACCCTGCAACCTGCGGCAATCATCCCTGTGCTGGGGCGATTTAAAACAGACGTATTGCCTTCGGGCAATTATTACCTTAACGTGGTGCTGACCAATAATAAAGAACAGGAACTCACTCGCCAGTCACTATTCTTTCAGCGGAGTAACACACATCCAAAGGAGACTTCAGATACGACAGGTGCTGACAGTACACAACCATTATTTGAAAAGGTAAGTGTCTTTGACCTGGGCAAGACATTTGTTAGCAAGTATAATATAGCACAGCAAAAGGCTATAATAAAAATGCTGAAACCCGTGGCCAACGAAACAGAGCTTATCAGCATAGAAAGTTTTATCACCCGGCCTGACGAAACCTACATGAAGTATTTTATATATAACTTCTGGAAATCGAGAACACCTGCTGATCCTGAAAAAGGATGGCTGGATTATACCGAAAAAGTAAAAGAGGTCAACAAGATGTTCGGGTCGAAAAGGAAACCGGGATATGAGACCGAGCGTGGCTTTTACTATTTGAAATATGGCCCGCCGGATCAGCGATATGTGGTAACGGCCGAAGAGGGAACACTGCCCTACGAGGTTTGGCAATACAATGCGCCGGGCAAGCAGAGCTATTCAGGCTCATTTTTGTTCTATAATCCACCTTACATGGTGAACGAGTATATACTACTGCATTCCACCGTCAGTGGAGAAATGCGCAATAATAACTGGCGGGCAAGCCTGTATACAAACGGAAGCTCGACCAATAACCTGAACTCTCGTGCGGAGCAGGTATTTCAGAATAGATAGCAGAACATGAAACTACATTTTTATAAATACCAGGGCACAGGCAATGATTTTGTCATAGCAGACAACCGCGAGGGCAAAATACACTTGTCGCAACAGCAGGTTGCTTTTCTTTGTCACAGGCATTTTGGCATTGGCGCCGATGGATTGATGCTGCTGGAACAGGAAACCGGCTTTGATTTTAAAATGGTATACTACAACAGCGATGGTAATGAAAGCACGATGTGCGGCAATGGCGGCAGGTGTATCACAGCGTTTGCACAGCTGTTGGGCGTAATAAAAGACGAAGCCAGTTTCGTGGCTATAGACGGTCCGCATCATGCAACAATAGATAAACAAGGTATTGTTCACCTGGCCATGCAGGATGTACATCACATAGCTGCACATGCCGATCATACAATACTTAATACCGGTTCACCACACTATGTTACATGGGTGGATGATACTGAAACAACGGATGTATTCAATACCGGGCGCAGCATACGCAATAAAGATAATTTTCAGCCGAAAGGCATCAATGTCAACTTTGTGCAGGTGCTGGATGGCAGCATAAAAGTAAGAACATATGAACGGGGAGTAGAAGATGAGACCCTGAGTTGCGGAACGGGCGTTACAGCCAGCGCTATTGCAACAACTAAAAGCACAACAGGAAAATTTGATATGGCTATTCACACTCCCGGGGGTGAACTACGTGTTCAATTTAACAAGACAGAAGCTTCCAGCGCTACAGACGTAATATTATCAGGCCCTGCTACATTGGTATTTGAAGGGCATATAGAGCTGATATAATTACAGGACAGACTTGTTGCCGCGTTCGCGAGCCATATTTACTTTCATGCTGATAAGTTGCAGCATTGTGGCGGCCTTCTTTTTCGCTTCGTTGGCCGTTTCGCCTGCAAACATATCATCCACCGTTTCCGTCCACAGCTTCAGCCAGCGCTCATAGTGTTGCTCAGTCAATGGTATGCGGCGATCCAGTTCAATATGTTTCCCTACCGGGTTGCCCATATACCCTGCTTTGCCAAATAATACTGTTTCCCAAAAACTGTACATAACTGGTAAATGGTGCGACCAATCTTCCCCGATGATCTCGTGAAAGATATACCCTATGGTATCATCTGCTTTTACCCTGTCGTAGAATGTATTGACCAGCAATACTATCTCTTCCCTGGTCTGTATGTCGTGTTTTGTTTGTTCCATAATGTAAAGTTACCTGTCACATATATCTTTTATTTTCAAAAACGGGAAAGAAAAAAGCAAATAAGCCTGATCGGAGCGAATATGCGATGATCCGTTCGTCTGATGAAATAGTTATTTCGTCGGACCAAAATGCACTTTCGTTGAATACGGGGATTAATATTGTGTTAAATGCGTTCCTTTGTAATAGGTTGATAACCAAATGCTTAAACTCATGGGTTATTAATTAGCGTTTGTCAGCCCTTATGCGCCCTTTTTTTGTAATTGTACCCATACTTATTAACTGTCTTTTTTCTAAAAGAGAGTCTTTTTGCTGAAACTTGAGAGAGCCTGTGGGCGCGCCGGGATTCAGCATTTTTTTTATATATCATTTACGAGGAAACAAAATACTTCACCCGGACCATGTACACCTACTACCAATGTTTTCTCTATATCTGCCGTACGGCTGGGGCCTGTATTCAGGTTGATCATGGATGGCATATCGCTGCCATATTTCTTTTTCATTGTATTGATAGCATCACCTATATCATGTACCACTTGTCCTGTGTATGCTACAATTATATGTACGGGATAAAAAACAGACGACGTACGACCCATGTTTTGCCTGCTGCTCAATATCACCGATCCGGTGCGTGCTACCAGTAGTTCACAACCGGTAATACACGCCTCAGCATCTTCAGGATTACCCTGGCTGGAAAGGGCTATGCTGGAACCTCCTGTATTAAGTGCCTCTAATATATCCTGTTCAGAGCAGAGCATTTTTTTCCACCCACGGTTTTCGTGAAGGGAATACAGTTTATCAACCAGTTCCTCCTTATTGGCACAAAAAACAAACTTACCCCCAAGGGCATTAAAACTTTCGGCAAATTTTTCTTCGTCAGACATACCGGATGAAGTGTATATCTTATCAGACTGGCGCTTTTCCAACTCGGGATAAGGCATAGAAACAGAAGCTTTGTTGAGCTCTTTTCTGATCCTGGCCAGAATATTTTCCTTAGACTTAGATGTTTTGAATGTCTGCATATAGTATCGCAAAAGTAAAAAGTAAATGGCAAAATACCCCTTTTGTTCTGCCTTGACGGTAAGATTTGCATTGAATAATGCGATAAATAAAAGAGCGACGGTAACCGTCGCTCTTTTGGAATAATATCTGGATTAAGATGTTGGAATGATATTGTCTGACACCGGGGGAATGATATCAACCGGTGGAGCTGTCTCTTCCCATGGGCGTGCACCTATGAGACGTTCCATATCGTCTTTGAACAGTACTTCTTTTTTCAGCAATTCTTCAGCAATAGCTTTCACTGAATCCAGTTTCTCTGTCAGCAGGTGTTTTACTTTCTGATAAGCTTCTTCTATCAGTTTGCGTACCTCGTCATCTATCAGCTTACCTGTCTCTTCAGAGTATGGCTTTGAGTATGCATTATCGTTCTGCGGATCGTAGTAGGATATATTACCCAGTACAGGGTTCATGCCATACATACTTACCATTGCGTAAGCCATACGCGTAACGTGCTGCAGATCGCTGAGCGCACCTGTTGATATTTTACCGAATACGATCTCTTCAACCGCACGGCCACCTAATGTCATACACATATCATCCATAAGGTGGTCGGTATTGCGTATGTACATTTCTTTGGGCAAGTATTGCGCATAGCCTAGTGCAGCTACACCACGGGGTACGATTGTCACCTTAACTAACGGGTGCGCATGCTCCAGGAACCAGCCAGAAACAGCGTGACCTGCTTCATGGTAAGCAATTACTTTTTTCTCCTCAGGCAGTATGATCTTGTTCTTCTTCTCCAGTCCACCTATTACACGGTCGATAGCATCGTTGAAGTCATCCATATCCACCTCTGTTTTGCCTTTACGGGCAGCTATCAGCGTAGCTTCATTACAGATATTTGCAATATCCGCACCTGCAAAACCGGGAGTTTGTACCGCCAGTTTATGAATATCCAGGCCTGCAGACCTCTTAATAGGTTTCAGGTGTACATCAAATATTTTTTCACGGCCTTTTACATCCGGTACGTCAATAGATATCTGGCGATCGAAACGGCCAGGACGCAGTAATGCTGAGTCTAATACATCGGGCCTGTTGGTAGCCGCAAGGACAATAATACCTGTATCCCCGCTGAAGCCGTCCATTTCAACCAGCAGTTGGTTCAGTGTATTCTCACGCTCGTCATTGCTCATCACCATATTCTTACCACGTGCTCGACCAATAGCGTCTATCTCGTCTATGAATACGATACAAGGTGCTTTTTCACGAGCCTGCTTGAACAGGTCACGAACACGACTGGCACCCACGCCCACAAACATCTCTACGAAATCGGATCCTGACATAGAGAAGAACGGCACCTGGGCTTCGCCTGCTACGGCTTTTGCCAGCAAGGTCTTACCTGTACCCGGAGGGCCTACCAGTAATGCGCCTTTAGGTATTTTGCCTCCCAGCGCAGTGTATTTTTTCGGATTTTTCAGAAAATCAACGATCTCCATTACCTCTACCTTGGCTTCATCTAACCCCGCTACATCGTTGAATGTTACATTTACACGGGTTCCTTTTTCAAACAACTGTGCTTTTGATTTACCGATGTTAAATATACCACCGGCACCGCCGCCGCCGCCAGCACCGCCGCCCATTTTGCGCATGATAAAGAACCACATAGCTACCAGGAAGATGACCGGCAACAGGAATGAACTAAAAATGTCATTGAAGAAACTACCACGCGTTTCATATATCACACGAACGCGGTCATTTTCCGGCACATTCGCCTGGGCTTCTTTCAGGTTAGTTTCAAATTGCTCAACACTACCAATGTTAAATTTAGCTACAGGCCCTTCGTTGCTGGCAAAGGGAACTTTGTTTTCAGGGTCTTTTTTCGCGTTTTCTGTTGATCTCTGATATATCTCTACTTCTGATTTATTCACTACCACCAACTTCTCAACTTTGCCCTGGTCCAGGTATTTCTGGCGAAAATCCTGGAAACTCATCTGTTCGGTGCTGCCACCCATGTTCCCGCTGAAGAAATTCAACCCTATGAGCAACAACACCATGATACCATATATCCAATAGATATTGAATTTGGGCCCTTTGCGTGGTGACTTGTTATCTTTCCCCGGACCCTGTCCGGGCTTAAACTTATTATCTTCCATTGTTCGTTCCTAAGTTCTTTTTGATCCTGTTTTAACAGTTTAATTAGTCATTGTGTTCAACACGGCCGGCATCGCCCCAAAGGCTTTCCAGGTTATAGAATTTGCGATGGTCACGCTCAAAAACATGTACTACAATGTTCACATAATCGATCAATGTCCATTTTTCACCTCTTTCCACGTGATATGGTAGTTCATCACAATCTTCTTTAACGATCTTTTCGACGTTATCAACAATTGCCTTTATCTGGGTATTTGATTGTGCCTCGCATAGAATAAAAAAGTCGGCAACAGCTTCGTCAATCTTCTTCAAATCGAGAGAAACAATATTTTCTGCCTTTTTCTCCTGTACTGCTTTTATTACAGACTTAAATAGTTTACTACTTCTTGTAAGCCCTTCAGCAGATTTTTTTCTTCCCTGTAATACGGTAATAATTTTCTCCAAATTCTGGTCTATCTATTATGTTTGGCAATATCTTTACAGTCAAAAATAACTAAAGTTTGTCAGTAAAGTTACAAGCAGTTCTAAATGCTCCCGTTATTGAACTTATTACCATAGACAGTACCAATAACTATGCCATGCGCCTGATAGATGCCGATACGGCACAGGCCGGCCTGACAATAGTGACTGATGTGCAGACCACAGGGAAAGGGCAGAGGGGTAGAAAATGGATAGACACCCCCCGTGAAAGCCTGTTAATGAGCCTTGTGACCGTTCCTGAGCTGGAAATTGAGCATCAATTTTCATTTAATGTTCTTATATCACTGGCTATTGCAGATTACCTGCAGGAGATATACGAAAATTGGGACATACGTATCAAATGGCCCAATGATATTATCATCAATGACAAAAAGGCAGGTGGCATATTGATAGAAAACGTGATACGTGGTAATCATTGGGCATATAGTGTAGTAGGCATAGGTATCAATATTTTGCAATACCGCATGCCAGATGAGTTGCCTTATGCTACCTCACTCAGGATAGAAAGCGGCAAACAGTTCAACATATCTGAGCTGGCTATAAAGTTGCGTGAACGTATTTTTACCTACCTGTACTCAGAGCATGACATGGTCGATATGCTCAGGTTGTATAACGAGGTATTGTTCCGCAAAGACCAGCCCCAGAAATTCAAGTTGGCCAATGATGAATTTTCGGGTATAGTGATGGGGGTAACGGGCAACGGATTATTGCAGGTAAGACCCGGTAGTGGCGATATTGTTAATTATGCCCATGGCTCGGCAGAATGGCTGTGGAGCTAATGTCGTTACTGCATAATTTTTTTTAGTTTCGACAACCCAAATGAGCATATTCAGCAAAGAACATCGCATTACATGGTTACACATAGCTATTATGGCAATAGCTGTAGTATTGGCGTATAGTAAAATATTCAATGCGGGGTTCATGTCGTGGGATGATATTGACTATGTTTTTCATACGCCTGACATCTCCTCATTTACAGCAGAGCATCTCAAAAATATGTGGTCGGAGTATTACATAGGTAACTACCAGCCACTGCCAATGATGAGCTATGCTCTTGATTACTTAATAGTTGGTGACAAACCATTTATCTACCACCTCACCAATATAGTTTGGCATATAGCTGATGTGATATTGCTGTATGCCTGTATCAAAAAAATGGGTGGTAACGCTTACATAGCCCTGTTTGCAGCATTACTATTTGCAGTGCATCCCGTACAGACGGAAAGCGTATCGTGGATAGCCGCACGGAATAAGGTGATGAACGGTTTCTTCTTCCTGCTGGCAATGTACATATATATAGACTACCTGCTTACCCACAAGAATAAGAGGCTTATTTGGGTGTACATTTTCGGCCTGTTGGCCTACCTGAGCAAACTGACGGCTGTAACATTGCCATTTGCATTGCTGGCTGTAGATATATGGATGGCACGGCCGCTGAACGGTAAAAAAATATGGCTGGAAAAATTACCACTGGTATTGCTGGCTATACCTATCGGTATTATCAACCTACAGGCGCAAGACCAGGTATCTTTCCTGAACCTGCACCCTGAATTTAACTTCGGGCATACCATTGTTTTCGCAGGCTATGCATACGTACAGTATATCATCAACCTGCTGGTACCTGTGCGATTATCTGTTCTTTACCCCTACCCTACGGCTATCGGACCAGTACACATCCTGTACACAATATTGGCAATAGCTATAGTGGCAACCGGAGTAATAGCTTACAGAAAAAAGTGGTTTACATTGGCCGGAGGTATTTTATTCTACACGGTCAATATTGCTATAGTACTGCAATTTGTACAGTTTGGTGAAGTACTGATGGCAGACCGTTATTTGTACCTGGCGGGTATTGGTGTATGGTATCCTATGGCATTTTTCGGATACCAATATTTCAACAAAAACAAAGAAAAAACAACAAAGGCAGGCCTTGCTGTTATTGCAGCCATGTGCCTTATATATGGCGGTGCTACTTTTATGCGGAATGATATCTGGCTGTCAGAACTTAACTTCTGGCAATCTGTAACTGATAAATTCCCTGAATCGTCTGTAGCGCAAAGCAGCCTGGGTGGCGTATATATGAATAAAGGCGAGAACACTACGGCGATGAGCTATATTGAAGAGGCTATCAAACTGGACGAAAACAACTACAAAGCATGGTACAACAAAGGTGTGCTGATGCTGCGCAAAGGCGATGCACAGGAAGCATTATATGCCCTGAACAGGGCCATTCGTCTGAATGAATATTCAAAAGCATTATTCACACGGGCACTACTTTACCAGCAAACAGGCAACTATAACAAAGCCCTACCAGATATTGAAAAAGTATTGGCCACCGAACCCCAAAATGCCCGTGCCTACTACATATACGGGGATTGCATAGAACAACAAGGGAACCTTGATAAAGCGTTACAGGCATACAATTCGGCTATACAGTATGACCCGAACGACCCTCTTTTTTACCTGCGCAGGGGATTGGTACAGGCAAAAACAGGACGCAACCAGGAGGCAATAAGCGATATGAGTAGCGCCATACAGATAGACAATAAATATGCTGAAGCATGGTATTGGCGGGGTATGATAAAACACCGGTCAGGCATGATGCCCTGCGACGACCTGAACAAAGCACGCAATCTTGGTCTTGATGCAGCCACAGAAGCTCTGACCGAGATATGTAATACCCACTAGTACATCTCTGCCCAGTTCTTAAGCATCTGTAGTCCGTGATTGGTACCAATACTTTCGGGGTGAAACTGGATGCCGACACAAGGATATTGTTCGTGCGCTACAGCCATTATGATATTGTCATCAGTTGAGGTAGCTAATACCTGAAGACCCGTACCCTCTAAGTTGTCAATAGCCAGCGAATGATAACGCATTACCGTACAGGGCGATTGTATGTTGCCGAAAAAAGGATGACCGATGTGAGCAACTTCACTTGTTTTACCATGCATCGGGTATGGGATATGTATCAGTTCTGCCCCGAAAAACATACCCAATGCCTGATGCCCAAGGCAGACCCCCAGTATGGGTATCTTATCATGGAAGTATTGTATCGCATCCAGCGTAATGCCTGCCTGCAAAGGTGTTTCAGGGCCCGGTGAGATAATAAGTCGTTCCGGGTTGAGTGCTGCCATTTCTTCAACCGTCAGCTCATCGTTGCGATACACCTTACAATCATTACCCGTCTGCAACAGGTAGTGATGTAATATATAAGTGAATGAATCGTAGTTATCCAGCAGTACCCACATGTTGCGGAATGTATTCGTTTACATTATCAAAGAAATGTTCCAGGTCGGAGAAAACATCTTTAGCCATTGGCCAGAGGTAACCCACCTTTGCCGCTACCCATGGCGCCAGCGGCTGAATGTATTCATAGGTTTTTGATTCGGCTATCATTTCGGGCGTTACTATCTTCATTTCCGTACCCAGCCAGAGCAAAGCACTCCATGCCATAGTAACGATGAAAGCATAGAACATTCCCCCCAAGCCTTTATTGACCCAGCCCAGCATTACCGCCTGCATGGCCGACTCGATAGCTTTTGCTATGAGCCGGACGCCCCATACTACCCCAACAAAAAGTATGATATAACTAATGAGCTGTGCCCAGCCCGACGTGACATAACCTTTTTCAAAAAGCCATGTGGCCAATACCTCAGACAATTTGAGCGAAACAATAATGCCCAGTACAATTGCCAGCACAGAAAAAGCGGCTACAATGATACCTTTCATGTAGCCGCGAATAAAAAAAATGATGATCAATGATATGGCAATGATATCTAACAGCATCAGCCTGTAAGATTATGCCAGCAAGCGCTTCACCGTTTCTGAAATGGTTTTGCCGTCAGCTTTTCCTGCCAGTTGTTTTGATGCAACACCCATTACCTTTCCCATATCAGCAGGACTTGCGGCACCAACCTGGGCAATGATAGCTTTCAATTCCGTTTCCAGTTCTTCGGCAGAGAAAGGTTTTGGCAGAAAACGTTCCAGTATTGCCAGCTCTTCCTCTTCCTTGGCTGCCAGGTCGGCACGGTTCTGCTGCGTGAATATGTCTAATGAGTCACGGCGCTGCTTGGCCATTTTCTGCAGCATTTTCATTTCGTCCGCCTCGGTTATCTCGCTTCCGCTACCCGATGTTTTTTCCAATAATATAGCTGATTTGATAGCACGCAGTGTACGCAATTCAGCCTCATTCTTAGCTTTCATAGCAGCTTTCATTTCTGCCATTACTTTTTCTTCCAGCGTCATAGTTCTATGTATTTATTCAGTATTATTACTTACTAAGGTAAAAAATATTACCGGGCTTAGTTGTTGCCCTTCTCCTGTTGCTCCAGTGCATCCGACGCTTTTTTCAAAAAGTCCTTCGCAAATGCCTTTATCTCATCCGCCAGCTGTTTGTTTTGTGTAGCACGGGCAAAAGTATCGGCCATGCCATAGAAAGTCTGGTAGAAAAAGTCGTTCATTTCATCCACCATCATTTTCTTGGTCCACAGGTCTATACGCAACGCTGACTTTTCCTGCCCATCCCAAAGGCCCAGCAATATAGCTTTTGCTTCCTGTAACCCGTCAATACCACCATCAGGGGCATTCCAGTCAATACGCTCAGGCATCTTGTCCTCGTCCAGCTCTACCTGGATATTGATATTTGATTTTCTACTCATTGTAAAAGTTGTTCAGAAATTTTAGAAGTGCAAAAGTAACTAATCGTACGTTAAACGGGTTTGGCCCATTTATTCAGCTGGTTGACACAGGCAGCTATATCTTTAGGTAACGGGGCTTCTGCCACTATCTCTTTACCTGCGGCATTGGTAAATACCAGCTTTGAAGCATGCAGCGCCAGCCTGCTCATCAGCGGTTTCTCTTCACCATCTTTACCAGCGTTGTACTTCTTCTTTATTGCCGATAGATAAAACGGCTTGCCGTCACCATATAATTCATCGCATGCTATGGGATGCCCTATGCTCTGCATATGTACCCGTATCTGGTGTGTACGGCCGGTAAATATCCTGAACTGCACCAAAGAATACAGCGGCCACTGCTCGATAGCCGTATAATCGGTACGAGAAGGTTTACCTTTTTTTGTCGTAACCATCTTCCCCTTCTTTGTAGGATGTTCCATAATGGCAGCTTCAATAGTACCGCTTTCGGGTATCAACCTGCCACCCACAAGGCCCAAATAGTACTTTTCAACTTTATGCTCCTGGAATATAGCCGACATATATTTATGCGTCTCTTCATTTTTTGCAAAGCAAATTACGCCACTGGTGCCCCTGTCCAGCCTGTGCACTACGTACATATGGTGTCCATATTTCGTTTCCAGTATACGGTTGAGCGATGGCAGGTCATTATCGAACCTGTCGGGTATTACCAGTACGCCTGCCGGCTTGTTGACGATCACCAGGTCGTCATCTTCGTAAATTATTTCGATCTTCATTTGTTCAGTTAAAGTATTCAGCCAGGCATTTATCCTCCATATCTCTCATCTTCTTCTTATCAGCGGCTGATTTGTCTTTGAAACCACAAAGGTGCAGCGCACCGTGAAATATCACCCTATGCAATTCATCATTATAAGTAACACCAAACTTAAGTGCATTTTCAGATATACGGTCTGTACTTATGTATATCTCCCCGGCCAATGCTTCACCCTCGCCCGTCAGGTCGAATGTGATGATATCCGTATAAGTATCGTGATCCAGGAATTGCTTATTCATAGCCAGCAGGTAATCGTCAGCGCAAAATATATAAGTCAGGCTGACCTTACCTTTCCCTTTCCTGTATTGGCGAACGAGCTTGTCAAGAAAAGCTGACAGCTTCCGTTTGTCTTTCAACCCGGACTTTACATCATGTTCATGAAAACTTGCCGACATTTGCGTAATTTTATGCAAATGTCGGTAAAGTTTTTTACCCATACCTTTGCAATCCTGCAAGCACAGACAAATGGACGCAATAGAAAAAAAAGCCATTAGGCTATCGGAGCTGAAAAAAGGGCAGAAAGCCCTGATAGAGCACCACGAGGAGAGTGATTTTCAACTGACCCTGATGGAAATGGGCTGCGTGCCCGGCCAGCCTGTATGGATAGAGATGGTAGCCCCTATGGGCGACCCGATAGCTATACAAATAGCGGGCTACTACCTGAGCATACGCAAAAGCGACGCCCAAAGCATATGGGTGACACTGGTATAAGCAGCCCTCCCAGATCCCAGATATAGTATAACAGCCTACACTGCTCACTATTTAACTATTAACTAATCAACCATTTAACTAATTAAAAGCTACTTTTGCCCATATGCACATCGGATTGTATTTCGGCAGTTTTAACCCGATACACATCGGCCATATGATAGTGGCCAACCACATTGTAGAGCACTCTGAGATAGACAAACTCTGGTTCGTGGTGTCGCCACACAACCCACTGAAAGATTCAAATTCGTTACTGAATGAATATGACAGGCTGCACTTAGTGAACCTGGCCATAGAAGATAATACTAAGTTCAGGGCCAGCAATATTGAGTTCAGCCTGGCCAAACCTTCTTATACAATAGATACCCTCACCTACCTGACAGAAAAGTTTCCGCTTGAGCGATTTTCAGTGATTATGGGCTCTGACAGTTTTCAGAACATACACCGATGGAAGAACTATGAGCACCTGGTAAAAAACTACTCCATTATTATCTATATGCGCCCGGGGTTTGAAATAACTGAAACACATGGCGCCAACCTGACCATCATGCACGCCCCGCTGTTAGACATTTCATCTACCTACATTCGCAACCAGGTGAAAGAAAAGAAATCTATCCGCTACCTGGTACCTGAAAAGGTTTTCGAATATATTGAGGGTAGCAACTACTTTAAATAACCAGCCATTTAGTTGTCTGCTGTGGGTTCGGTAGCAAATTCTACCCTGTATATCTTAATCAACAGCAAGAGGTAAGAAACGAGTAACGGGCCAAATATAAAGCCCATAAAGCCAAACATAGGCACGCCAACTATTATACCTATTGTAGTAACTATCGGGTGTACATCGCCCAGCTTTTTCAATATCGTAAAACGGAGTACATTATCTATTCCACCAGTAATAATAAAGGAGTATATGGCTAAGCCTATAGCGGCAGTGGTATGCCCCGTACTACCCAGGTAAGCACATACAGGTACCCAGACAATTGCACATCCTACGACAGGTACTATTGAAAATACGCCTGTGAGCATGCCCAATAAAACATACGAATCAACACCGAATATTTTATAGCCAAGCACCGCAACAAGCCCCTGACTTGCAGCCAGAACAGGAATACCTATCGCATTGGCATATACTACCAACCTGGTTGAGTTCCATATATCATCTACATTTGATGACTTGAGCGGCAGAAAGCCTTGTATGGCCTGTTCCATTTCACGCCCCTGTACCAACATAAAATACAGGAAGAAAAAAGCCAGCACCGTATTAGTAAGCACATTGGCAGTAGCACCTAAAACAGCCGGCACTTCAGACGATATGCGCTCCACCAGCTTTCCTATCTGTGTAGCATCCATAGTAAAAGGCATTCCTGCATCCTTCAGCTCATCAGATAGCGATTGTAATACCTCCTGCAATTGGCTTGTTTGCCCCAGCAGCGTATTCAGCTTTGGTACTACCGCCTGAAAAATAAAGAACACCGGTATCACAAATAATACAACCGAGCCTACAATGAATAAAGTAGCAGCCAACCATTTTTTCCAACCACGCTTTTCTGTAAGCTCAATATAATAATGCCGCATAAGGATATACATAGTTGTGGCGGCCAGCACACCCGGCAGAAACTCGGTGAATTGGTTGAAGATGCCCAGGCCAACTATCACTATCAGGCTGAGCAGCCCTATCTGTTTTAAATTATCCGTGTCTAATAACCTCATTTGTAACCGTACAATTGTAATGAAAAGTTATAATAGCAAATTAATAGTAAACAATGACAAAGATTACCTGTTATACTACTAAAATACTTTAATTTTAAGGTACTCGATATTTATTTTAATTAACAGAACAAAAAATTCGTAACTATGGCAAACACAGGAAGGACAGTAGCAACATTATTGATAGGCGCAGCAGTTGGTGCTGCAGTAGGTTATATTATTGCTACCGATGATAAAAAGCGTAAAGAAGATTTTGACAAATTGAAGAACCAGGTAAATGACTGGACCGAAAAGCTGAAACACAAGGCTGACGATTTCAAAAAGAAAACTGAAGACCTGGAAGCTGATATATTTCACGGCTAAAAAGTCTTTGAGGCTATAATATGATAGGCAAACTAGTAGACAAGGTAACAGGGTACCTTGAGCATCATCTTGACGTGCTGAAACTCAATGCGATAGAACGAGTTGCTATCGTTATGGGGTTTTGCATGTTCCTGATGGTTAGTATGATGGCCGCTACAGCGATCATTATTTTTGCAGGTATAGGACTGGGCATATATATCGGAGAGCTGATAGGCAATCTGTCTGGAGGATACTTTATAGTAACAGGCACATATCTTCTTTTAGTAAGCCTTATCGTAGTTTTCAAAGGCAGGCTTCTGAAATGGTTTGCCGGAATATTCGTAGGCCTGCTGACCAGTAATGACGATGATCTTGACGAAACAAAAGAAGAATCATGATCAAGCTATATCATAAAAAGCTGAACAGCCTGGAAGAGCTGAGACAGGAAAAAGCAAAAGTGAAACATGAAGCCAACACTGCTTTCACTAACATCCTTGACGGCAAAAACAGTACCGATGGTTCAGCCGAAAGTACGGTACCCGACATGATACAAGCAGGGCTTGACGTGCTGACCTCAAAAGGTATAACTGACAAGCTCTTTGCCCTGGTATTACCCGCCCTCAGGCTGGCCGGCAGAAAAATAGAAAAAGACATCCTTAAGTCACTGGCAAAAGAATTTGTGGTAGGCTATGCCAAATGGAAAGCCATAGAGCTGGGCACCAAAGCCATTCTCTCATTCTTTGACAAAGAACACAAAGATGACTAAGCCTTTTCGTGCAAGGCCACTATCGGGATATGCGCATGTCGTACAATAGCTTTGGTCTGGCTTTTATGAAACAAGCTCTCGAAGAAGCTATGTTTATGCGGTACTACTACCAGCCAATCTACCTCTTCATTATTAATAAATGACCTTATCCCCTCTTCCACATCCTCATTATCTATATGATGAAACTCCGGGCTTGCCGCATGCAGCGATTCTTCTAATACTTCATATTCATACGGTGTGTCAGGATCAAAATGCCTGTTCTCGTGATCTACACTCAGTACATGCAATTGCCCTCCTGATTTCACCACAAGGTTTACCAGGTCTTCTGCAGGCAGGCTATTCTCCAGGTTTTTAAAATCACATGCAAAAGCTATTTTACCTACGTTCTTATACCGGTAACCCTCTGGTACAGCAATTACAGGGCATTGCAGATTCCTCAAAGTGCTTAATAAATTGCTGCCCAGCCAAAAACCACTATCATTTGCGCTGCTGTTGCCCACTACTACCAGCCATGCATTGTTGTGCGGAATGATCTCTTTCAGATTATCAGTAATATCACCATAGTGAATATGCCCCGATACATCCAACCCTGGGTATTGCTCTTCCATGGAAGCTACCAGTTTATCCATCTCTGCTTTAGCTGTGGATTTACTCTCTTCCATAGATATTACAGGCATTGGATTTTCCTGGAATGTAACCGGGATAACATAAGAATGGGTTACCAATACAGGCACGCCGAAGTTTTTAGCCATGCTACATGCGTAATGCACAGCATTTGTGGCTACATCAGAAAAGTCTGTCGCAACGATAATTGTTGACATAATGAATGAATTTCAACCGAAAATTACGGAAAATTCGACAGCCTTATACCTATTAAAACAAAGATAACCGGGAAAGTATTACTTCTTCTTAGAGAAAACTGAGTCTATTGCTTTGATAACCACCATACCAAAGGTGTTGATCAGTATCCTGATATCCATAGACACGCTGCGGTGTTTCAGGTAATATATATCCCACTGGATACGCTTGCGCAACTCACGCTCAACGTTTATCTCACCTATGAAACCTTTTATCTGGGCCATACCTGTCATTCCGGGTATTGCTTCGTGTCGCAGGTTGTAGTAAGGAATAAACTGTGAATAATGGCGTGTATGGTATAACATGTGCGGGCGCGGGCCTATGATAGACATATCGCCCAGCAGCACGTTAAAGAACTGTGCTGTTTCATCGAGGTGCGATGCACGCAGGAATTTACCTACTGTGGTAATACGCTTATCATTAGTAGTTGCCTGTTTAGTATCTGCATCACTATTCACATACATAGTACGGAATTTGAAACAATCGAACTCTATGCCTTTATAACCAGTACGTTTCTGAATAAAGAAAACAGGGCCTTTTGAAGTCAATTTGATAGCAAGAGCAATTAGAGGATACAGCCATGACATAACTAACAGGATAAATGTCATAGAAATTAAAATATCCATTACACGCTTCACCGCTGCGTAATACGGCGAAGGCTGATAAACCATATACCTATGGTTTATCTCACGAAACATCTCGCGGATCTCAGTGATCTCCGACTGCTTGGTCGTAGTGCGAGCTGGTTGTGTAAGTGGCAATTTAATTACAAAGGGTTGTTCCATTTAGCTTTCTTCCTGATTTTATTCTTAGTATGCACATAATGCATAGCAAAAACCGTGTCAGAAATTCGTTTCAGGTGCAAATTTGGTAAAAAAAATCACAAAAACATAATATTTATTTTATTATCATCTTTTTATCTCTGTAATATAGATTCCAGAATATTGATGAAATAAATATGTAAAAAATTATCCCAGCTTGCGTTTGCAGGACGGCTTCCTGCATCATAAACAATATAGAACTGATATGAAATACCAGAAATGGTTGATATGGTGATAATTTATGTATATAAACCACTGGTAAAAAGGCGATAAACAGCATTAATATAAGTCCGGGCAAGCCTATCATGACCAGCGTCTGCACAAACATATTGTGAAGGTTCGCATTATAAAAGCCAGGACGGAGGTTAGTATCCTTATTTTCAATGTCTTTTACATGATATTCTCTCATCTTTTGTGTTAGTACCGCATGAACATCCCCATTACCTACACCCGATAACCATGCATTATTATCACGAACACTTTCCACCCCCAGTCGCCAAAGGAATATTCGCAAAGTAGCATTGTTGAACTGATTCACATCAATATTTGTATAATCTGACAACCATGCAGACTGGTCATCTTTGCTGAACAGGTCATCGAAACGGTTTTTAATAGGATTGCTGGTAGTAAACACAAAGTATGCTGCTACTGAACCCAAAACAACAGTAGATAATATGAGAATGATTCCTGTTTTTTTCTTTTTGACTGCCTTTTTCAGGAAATAAGGAATGATAAAGACCAGGAATAACAGCAGAAACATCCTTGCTGAAAGCAATACAAAAAAGATAAAAAGAAATATGGTTAGCGCTATTCGAATATTTTTTCTCTTACCCTGAAAAAAATACTGCCATGGCATGAACATAAGCAGAGAAATGGAAAAAAACGTATACCAGGCTGTATATACAGCATTCGGATCCACATTCCTGACCAGGAAATGATAGAAAAACGCATCATTATATGCCTCGTAATACCATACCTGGGTAGCATCTATAAGAGATATCACACCTGTAAAAGCCACCCCAGATATAAGAAATACGAATATCTGCTCCAGTGTTTTGCGACTAATATCTGTAATACCGGCACCTACCACAAGGGGTATGATCACATAGCTCAATTTCGAATTCAGGTCAAAGAGTGATTCCCCTTTGTCATGGCTGTAGAAGTAGCTTATTACCAGAAGTCCATATAAAATAAACCAGGGCCACAATGCTTTTTGCTGAGATAACCTGCGGAACGTTTGTGAAAAATTGACCTGTACGATCCACAGTAATGCTACTACAGCAAGACATACGGATGTAAAAATGAATTTGGTAGGGATAGAAAAAGCCAATATGCACAATGCTTGATGAAGAAGTATTCTTAATTTCGCAGATTCATACATATTGGCAAAATTAGCTGAATTAAACATTACTTTTATTACCTCAATATCAATAATCTATAAATGAATAAAAACCTCCTGAAACTTTTCTTCTCTTCGGGTGTACAAGCTATTTCCGTTCAGGTGCTGGGGGTTGCATTCTTTGTCATACTGTCATTGGTGATGCCCAAAGAGGATTTTGGCATTATCAACTGGGCCAATGCGGTAGCTGTCACGCTTACGATAGTCGTCAGCTTCGGCATGGACCAGGTAGTTTTGAGGAGAATATCCGCGTCTCAAACCTCTGACTGGACCGCTGTAGCATTTTTCTTTCATTCTGTTGTTGGCTCCATGGTCATTTTCCTTGTATTGTGGATGGCTTCGGGCATATTTACGAATGTAAGCAATGCAGGATTCTATTTTTTGCCCTGGTTTTTTATTGCACAGGCCATCATTGCTATTGCCAATCCTTTTAAGCAGTACCTGAATGCCAAACATAATTTTGCTCCTTACGCTATCATTGCCATAGTTGCCAATATATTGAAACTGGTACTCGCCTGGCTGGTCATTCGCAACAACCTACTTACTGTTCGTTCAGTATACCTGGTATTGATATTCTGCGCTTCCCTCGAATTTGTCGCACTCATCATATATGTACGATACAAAAAACTAAGTTTCAAGTTCAGGTTCAGTGCCTATATTAAACTAATAAAAGAGTCGTTTCACCAATATGTCGCTACCTTGTTCGATTCCAGCCTGTCCCGTATCGACTGGATACTTATAGGTATCATCAGCACCAATACCATGACAGCAGAATATTCTTTTGCATACCGGGCTTATGAAATGGCCAGGCTGCCACTCAGCATTCTCGGCCCGATAATACTGAGTGTATTCGCTAAACTACTGGCAAACAATAAGACATTAGATGACTCAAAAAGCAAGGATATAAAAGACCTGTTTACAGTTGAGATATTCTTCGCAATGCTTTTGCCCCTTATCCTGAATATTGTATGGTCGCCATTGTTAGATTACTTTTTCGACGGAAAATACGGGTCTGTCAACCACACACAATTCCTGATATTGTCTGTATGCATTCCATTCCAGTTCTTTATCAATATGTTGTGGAGCCTGGGATTTTCCAGCAAATACTACAAACCTATCAGTATTATCATTGGGTCAACATCGGTTTTGAACCTGGCACTTAATATTTTTGCCATACCTTTCTGGGGAGCAGAAGGTGCAGCTGTTGCTTACCTGGTCACTACAATAGTTCAGTTGGTAGGGTATTATGTATTGGTGAGCAAACGAATAACACGTTTCTCGTACATGCCCTTTATCAAACTCCTGGTGATTACCGGTGGTGTATATGCAACATGTACTTATTTTATCCCTAATGTTGCCATCAGGTTAATATGTGCGGTGTGCTTATATGTTCTTGTTGCGTTTGTATCGAAAACAGTAACAAAAAAGGAAATTGACAAGACTCTGGCATTGGTGAAAAAGTAAATAATATTTTATTTCATTAAAAAAAACAACTAGCAACAGCACAGCTTTAGCATACATGAGCAGGGCAGATAAAATATATAGCAAGATCGATTACAGCCTGTTATTCTTTATAATAGGCGTCACTTATGTGAAGTTATATATCAAGGTCGCTGCGATATTATTTTTTGCCACCTATTTACTATATAAAAAATACAAACCTGCCAGGCTGACCTCATTGCACAGGTTTTACCTGCTGATGCCCGTAACGGGAACTATTGGCTCGCTGATACATGGTTCATTCAGCCAGCAAGGGTATTGGTTTGGGTGGAGCTTTGGTATCATGTACTGGATACTTGGAGCAGCAACGGCATATATGTTATATATAGCTGTACTGAATACACATATCGAGATACTCCACAAAACACTCAAAGCGTTCTTTGCACTTAATTTCATTGCCAGCATAGTGGAGTTATTATATCTTATTAAGCTTTCAGGACATCCGGTACCCTACTGGTACTGGGACGCATCTGAGTATTTCGGTAGTTCAACCGGCGATCATATTTACGGGATTTTCGGCAACGTATCTGTTACAAATGCCATGATCAGTACATTAGGGGCCTTCTATTTCCTGTACAGGCGCGACCTGAAATGGGCTGTGATGTGCATCATAACTATGCTGTTGTGTACCAGCAACCTGACCATTGCACTTTTCCTTGCTTTATCTGTTTGTGTTTTCATACTGGTAGGTCAAAAGAAAGTCAGGCTTAATATCTTAGCCCTGTTACTTACCACACTCGTCATATACCCTATCCTGTCACCGCAGAACGTACGGTATGTAGATACAGTATATGTGCACGAGACCACACAAGGGCCCACACAGATAGTAATTGCCGACAAACTGAAAATAAAATCGTGGGTAGCAGAAAGTGACAAAAATGAGCTGGAACAAGCTTTCAGTAAATTAAACGCATCGATAACCAGTAAGATCAATTATTACAGGCTACCGCTCAATGACAACAAGGTGTATAACCATATTGACGAATTAAAATATATAGACCTGTTTGGCAAACTGGAAAATAAAGATGCTAATGTGGCTGAGCTTGACACCAACGCTCTGAAAAATTTGATAACAGATTGGTACGGCATACCCTACAGCAGTACTCCACTTACTACCTATAAAAAACCGGCAAAACTTTTTTCCAATATCCAGACACTCTTTTTTCTTTTTAACGATCCTGTAATGAACTTTTTCGGGGCAGGAGTCGGCAATTTTTCGTCGAAGCAGGCATTAAAAATGCTGGGGTTGGATATACAAGGCAGTTATCCTGCTAAATACACTTATGTCAGCGAAGATTTCATTCGCTATCACCTGTATACATTTTTTTATGTATTCTCATTGCCTATATCAGAACACTCCATTATCAATATGATCAACAGTGTGTACAACCAGGTGGGCGGAGAGTATGGCATTGCAGGTATCTTGTTATTCGTACTGATGTATCTTGGATTTTTCTGGAAGAACCGGAAAAAGATCACTGCTTTAGGATTTACAATACTACCCCTCACATTGTTATTTTTCAATTTTGACTATTGGTTTGAGATGTTGTCCCTGACTGTATTTCTTGAGCTATTTATGTTTATAGATATTTATAAAAAGGTTGGCAATGAGCAGCAATAGCCTGACGGTACTATTACCTACATATAATGCGGGACCCTATATAAAGGAAGCAGTTGACAGCATCCTGGCACAGACGTATACAGATTTTGAGTTCCTGATCATTGATGATGGCTCAACAGACGAAACTGCCGAAATATTAAAATCATATTCAGACCCGCGTATCACAGTTGTCAGCCAGCAAAACAAAGGGCTGATAACTACACTGAACGAAGGTATACTTGCAAGCAAAGGAGATATTATTGCCCGTATGGATGCGGACGATGTGTGCCTGCCTGACAGGCTTGCTTTACAGATGGATTTCCTGGATAAAAACCCTGATTATGTGCTGGTAGGCGCAGAAGCTGATATTATGGACAAAGATGGGAATTACCTGATGCCGCTTATTCCCATTGCCCATACCTACGAAGAGATACAGGCCAAAATAGACGAGAAAGTACCGTTCATACATCCTTGTGTTACTTTCAGGAAAGATGCGGTGATAAAAGCAGGGTTATACCCTAAGAATGCCCTTGATTTTGAGGACCATTTACTCTGGAAGAAATTACTGGCGGTTGGCAAAGTATGCAACCTGCGTGACAGGGTTCTGAAAGTACGTTTCAACCCGGAATCTGTAACGATAGATGAAAGATGGAGAGGTAAAGTTTTTATTGACATCAGGAGACGTTCAATACACAATGGCTATGTAAGTAACGAAGATGCTGCAACCCTGAAAAAAATGATGGCTGAGCAGAACTTCAAAGAGTACAGGCAGGCTTCCTATTATGCTATGATAGCCAAAAAGCATCTGTGGAATAACCCCAATAGCAAGCTGGCAAGAAAAAACCTCGCAGAATCCATAAAACACTATCCAAAAAATATGGTATCGTACCTGTTATATGCATTCTCTTACCTGCCAGGCGGGTTGAGGAAATACATATATAATCTTTTGAAAAAGCCATATTGATGTTACTTTTGCAGCGCATGAAAGTAGCATACATTTCAAGGTCGACACTATACAGCACCCCCGGAGGAGATACCAAACAGTTGGATCTGACAGCACATTACCTGCGCGCACTTGGTGTGGATGTAGATATATACCTGAGCAACCAGGACATTGACTACAGCCAATATGACCTGCTGCACTTTTTCAATATCATACGCCCGGCCGATATCCTGATGCATGCACAAAAATCGGGTAAACCTTTCGTGGTATCAACCATATTCCTGGATTACGGAGAATTTGAAAAGCAAACCCGTGGCGGACTGATGAAGTGGATGAATGCTATCTTTTCAGAAGACCAGATAGAATATATAAAAGCTATCGCACGATGGGTAAAGAACGGCGAAAAGATACGCAGCAACACCTATTTATTCTCAGGGCACAGGAAGTCTGTAAAATGGGTGGCTCAACATGCAAAGATATTACTACCGAACTCGGAAAATGAATACCGCCGCCTGGCTGCAAAATATAAGATAGACCGCCCATACAGGGTGGTACCCAATGGCATAGACGCACAAGTGGCCGACAGGGTAAGCAAACGCAACCCAAAATATGAGAACGCCATACTATGTGTAGCACGTATTGAAGGACGCAAGAACCAGTTGAACCTGATACGGGCACTAAACAATACGCAATACAAAGTATTCATACACGGCAAACCTTCTCCCAACAACGTGGCTTATTATGAGCAATGCAAACGCGAGGCCGCTGATAATATCCATTTCACCACATGGCTGACAGAAGAAGAGTTGTATGAAATGTACCATTCTGCCAAAGTGCATATCCTTCCCAGCTATTTTGAAACCACAGGCCTTTCGTCTCTTGAAGCTGCTGTAATGGGTTGTAATATAGTTGTGACCGACAAAGGCGACACCAAGGACTACTTTGATGGTTATGCCTGGTTCTGTGATCCTGACAGTACCGAATCCATCAAAAAAGCGGTAGATGAAGCTTATGCTGCACCTTACAATACCGAATTCAGAAAAAAGATACTTACAGAATACACCTGGGAAAAAGCTGCCGAAGAAACACTGGCTGCCTATAAACAGGTTTTAAAAGATTAACCTTTACGGTATAATATGACAGGATTGAGAATAGGCATACTGGGTACCCGGGGCATACCTAACAGGTATGGCGGATTTGAGCAATGTGCTGAATACCTGGCTGCAGGATTAGTGAAGAAAGGTCATAAAGTTTGGGTATACAACTCACACGACCATGAATACAAGGATGACACATGGAACGGAGTGAACATCATACATTGCTACGACCCTGAGAAGAAGATGGGTACTGCAGGCCAATTCATTTACGACCTGAATTGTATCATGGATGCCCGCAAACGCCGGTTTGACGTATTGCTGCAACTGGGTTACACCAGCAACAGCATATGGTACAGGCTGTGGCCCAAAAGCTGTAAGAACGTTGTGAATATGGACGGACTGGAGTGGAAACGCAGCAAATACAGCAAACGCATTCAGAAGTTCCTGAAACATGCTGAACGCTGGGCGGCTCTTAATGCTGATGTATTAGTAGCAGACTCACCCGGGATAGAACAATACCTTAAAGAGACCTATAACAAACCATCGCATTTCATAGCCTACGGGGCAGATGTATTTAATGACCCATACGAGCCGCTGCTTGAAAAGTACGATGTAAAAAAGTTTGACTACAATATGCTCATGGCACGTATGGAGCCCGAGAATAATATTGAGACCATCCTGAAAGCACATGTACAAAGCGGCACTGGCCGACCACTACTGGTAATAGGTAAAACTGAAAATGCATTCGGTCAATACCTGGTAGCTACCTATGGAAATAAACCCGGCATCCGTTTTCTTGGAGGTATTTATGACATCACCATCATTAACAACCTTCGTTATTTTTCTAACCTGTACTTCCATGGGCACTCGGTTGGTGGCACTAACCCTTCTTTACTGGAGGCCATGGGCAGCAATAGCCTAATAGCAGCACATGACAATGTGTTCAACCGCGCTGTACTTGGCGAAGATGCTTTTTACTTTGCCAATGTAGACCAACTGGTAGATATCATAAGAAAGGAAACATCAAAGACACAGCATACACAGATGCTGGACAATAACCACAGAAAAATACGCGACCAGTACAACTGGCCGCGCATTGTAGATGAATATGAGCAGGTGCTGATAGCGGCAGCTAAATAACCGCTATGCCTTTGCTTTAAACTTATTGATGGCATTGCGGGTAAAATCGCTCAATACCAGCCTGCCACTGATGGCAGCGCGGTCTGTGAGCAATGTATCCCAATGGTCTGTACCCTGCCAATATACTTTCTTCAGTTCTGCCATAGCTTCAGGACTGCTCTTCGCAAGTTTAGCGGCTAACATTGTAATACCTTCATCCATCTTATCAGGATTAGAATATACTTCGGCATAGAGTCCGTGATCTTTTGCCCAGTCAGCGGAGCGCCACTCTGTTGCATCTGTAGCCAATACGGAGAAAGCGGACAGACCCATCTTACGCTCAACAGCAGGGCCTACCACAAATGGTCCGATACCTACAGCCAGCTCACTCAGTTTTACTGCCGCATACTCTGTCGCGATAGCGTAATCAACAGATGCAGCTAAACCTACTCCACCGCCAACTGCCTTACCATGTATCCTGCCAATGATGAACTTAGGGCACTTGCGCATAGCGTTGATAACTTTGGCAAATCCGCTGAAGAATTGCAATCCACCTTCAGCATCATTAATAGCTATCAATTCGTCAAAAGAAGCGCCAGCACAAAAAGCTCTGTCACCTGCACTTTTCAGGATGACAACTATAGCCTTTTTATTATTACCTACTTCTGTTATGGTCTCCGCCAGTTTGTTCAGTATTACGCCGGGCAGTGAGTTGCTGGCCGGGTGAAAGAACTCTATCGTTGCAATTCCATTTTCTATACTACTGTTTACGTAGCCTTCTGTTTGTGACATATCAACTTATTTCAGCCACAAATATAGAATACTACTCCAAAAGCACGAATTTCTGAACTATTGGTATCTCGTTGGTACCTAACCATATTATGTAATTACCGGGTTGTGCTTCAATATCATTCCAATAGTATGTATAGTGACCCGGGTTCAGAAAAACGTTTGTTACAGGGAATATGTGTCTGCTATCCATACTCACAACATCCAGCACTACATTCGTACTCCTCTTTAAATCAAACTCTATTTTTACATTCCCTTTAGTTGGATTAGGAGATACAGGGTAAAGGATATGCGGAGGGTTACTGATACCTGTTTCTTTCACTCCGGTAAAAATTCCGCTTCCATATTTATATACGCTATGTCCACCCGCAAAAACATGATTACTATCTATTACAAATATTCTGTTGAAGTCATAACCAAAACTAATATGATTCCATGTTTTGCCGCTATCTGTAGTTTCAAATATCCCATCAAAATACCCTCCTACCCATCCTTTTGCAGCCTTAACAAAGCCAACACCTTGTGTACCCCAACCTCCCGGCTTAGTAGCTATTTTGCCAACATGAACTATAGTCCAGTTATCACCACCATCGTATGAGTATATCATATTTACAGTATCATGGCTAAACAATGGTTCTATTGAAGCATATGCTATCCTGTTATCCAGAAATTGCAGCTTCCATATCTTGCCGCCGATGGTAGTGTCGCCAAACACTTTAACCCAGTTCGCACCTCCGTCTATCGTTTTCAAAACAATGGACTCATGCCCCCTGGCACCCGAAATGAAACCTGTATCAGGTGAAAGGAAAACAACATCCACAAGGTTTTTAACGAGGTTGGTATCCATATATTTTGTTTGCCATGTAGCACCTTTATCTATACTTCTGAAAAATTTTGCAGTTGTACTACCCCATGAACCTACGCCGTAAAAAGCATCACCAAAATGTGCCAGTCCGCATATGTTATGTCTGCTTGCACCGGTAGTCGTATCAGAGATATTTGTAGTAATATTCTGCCAGGTCTCACCATAATCTGACGTTCTTAATACAGATGCATTAAGCCCCAATGATCCTGCTATCCCGTATTGCCCGTTGTCAGACATCTCAATACTCCGGAAAAACACATCGGCAGATGTATCATTTTTTACGCTCCAGTTTATGCCACCATCAATGGTTTTCAGTAACCTGTTACTGAGCGTAACAGCAAAACCGGTAACTGTATCTATAAAATACACGTCTTCAAATCTTCTCTCCGTATCTGTAATTGCGCTGCCTTTTTGAAGGTTATTGTTTGGCAGGTATAACCAATGGTTTTGCGCTATACTTTTTGTATGCAGCAACAGGAATAGCATTATAAGAGCGGTGTACTTCATCAGGGATATGACATTTACATAAAAGTAATTACGGTTATGGTAACAGAATGATATGTCATGTAATTATTTTGTCATAAACAGTAAGGCCTGCTACTTGCGCAGCAGGCCTGTAGTATCTTTATTTCAGAATACTCAATCCTGGTTTCTCTTCTTTACCATCGTGAGGATGGTAGCAATGGCTACGGTCTCACCAGTTTCATCGTACACATCTACCAGCCATTTTACAATACCCTTCGCCACATCATTCTCATCTCGTTTTTCCTGATCGGTCATTTGCTTGCAGGTAAACTTGACGCCAATGGTCATCCCGGGATATACGGGTTTGGTGAAACGACATTCATCAATACCATAGTT
Source organism: Chitinophagales bacterium (assembly GCA_020636495.1). Classification (NCBI taxonomy): domain Bacteria; kingdom Pseudomonadati; phylum Bacteroidota; class Chitinophagia; order Chitinophagales; species Chitinophagales bacterium. The sequence continues at coordinate 204,638 of JACJXQ010000009.1, forward strand.
CAGTAATACCGGCCCTTTCTTAGCATCCACAAACAAGCCTGCTGCTTTTGATAGTACAAAATACCCATGTGCTACACGTCCTTCAAATATGGTGCCCTCAAGCGATGTAGCATCCATATGCGCATAAAAGTTGTCGCCGCTTACATTGGCAAAGTTGGTGATGTCCGCCTCTGTTACGGTATGCTTTGCTGTAATAAGTGTATCACCAATACGAAGGTCCTCAAAATGCTTGCGGAAAGGATGCTCTACTGTCTCAGTCTGCTTGCCACCCTGCTGGTACACGTTGGTAATTCTAGAAATGGTAGTAGGCGAACCCTGTATGGCTGTACGTTGCATGTAATGTAACACACCACGCTTACCTCCCATCTCTTCGCCACCACCAGCACGTCCGGGGCCGCCGTGTGTCAGCAACGGCATGGGCGAACCATGGCCTGTACTTTCTTTAGCGCAATCCTGGTTAAGCACCAGTATACGTCCGTGCATGCTTGCTGCACCCAATACAAACTCTTTGGCCACATCATCGTCAGCGGTTACAATGGAACATACCAGCGAACCTTTACCCAGTTTTGCCAGCGCTACCGCATCACTTATCTCATTATAAGGCATGATAGTAGACACAGGCCCGAAAGCCTCAATGTTGTGACAATCAAGTTTATTGAAAGGATCGTCGTTGAAGAATACTATTGGTGGCAGGAAAGCTCCTTTGTTCTTATCTGCACCTACCACTTCATATTTTTCAAGGTCACCGATAACTATATTCTGCGACTTAGACAACTCCATGATACGCTCACGTACTTCCTCACGCTGCACCTGCCCTGCCAATGAGCCCATACGCACACCCTCTACGCTCGGGTCGCCAATAGTAGAGCCTGCCAGTCTTTTACCTAAAGCTATCTGCACGTCCTCTACCCTGTCTGCCGGTACAATCACACGACGTACCGCAGTACATTTCTGTCCTGCTTTGGTAGTTATCTCTCTTGCTATCTCCTTTATGAAAATATCAAACTCTGCAGTGCCAGGCTGAACATCAGGACCTAATACACAACAGTTCAGAGAGTCTGCCTCAAGGTTGAAGTCTACCGCCTCTGATACAATACGCGGGTGTGACTTCAGCATCTGTCCTGTTGAAGCACTACCGGTAAAGGTCACCACGTCACCTGTCTGTATATTATCCAGTATCCCCCTTGCAGAACCGCATATCAGTTGCAGCGAACCCTCAGGCAGGATATTCGATTTGATGATCTCCTCGAACACTGCTTCTGTCAGGAAAGATGTAAGTGTTGCCGGTTTCACTATCGCAGGCACGCCCGCCAGCAGGTTCACCGCTATTTTTTCCAGCATACCCCATACCGGGAAGTTAAAGGCGTTGATATGTATCGCTACCCCTTCTTTTGGCACCATTATATGGTGACCAATGAAAGTGCCGTTCTTTGAAAGCTTGGCTGCTTCACCATCTACATAAAATGTCTCGTCAGGAAACTGGCGACGCAGGCTGGCGTTGGCAAACAGGTTACCGATACCGCCCTCTATGTCCACCCACGAATCAGCACGTGTGGCACCTGTATAGGCACTTATCTCGTAAAAATATTCTTTCTTATCCAGCAGGTGAAAAGCCAGTGCTTTAAGCATGCGTCCACGCTCCTGGAAAGTAAGCTTACGCAGTGCAGGACCACCCACTTTACGCGCATAATCCATCATTGCACCAAAATCCAGTCCCTCACTGCTGGCAGTATATATTGCTTCGCCCGTGATGGCATTGTGCAATACCTCGCCCTCTTTTCCGGCAGTTACCCATTTCCCTTCTGCGTAGTTTCTTAGTTGTCTCAATGACATAACTCAATTTATTTTTATCGTATTCAAACTATTACCAATACAAGCCCCTATAAGGACAGGCTGCAATTTATAATTTTTGTCAGGAAATAACCGCCTATTGCAGACGTTCCTTATATTCACACCATGCCACAAGCCTCTTCATACAGCAAAACCGACAAACGGATGCGCATATTGTCGCTTATCCTGCTGGCAATCGGTGCGGCATTACGTATATATATATACCTGCAGAACCGCAACCTTATTATTGACGAAGCCAATATAGCCCGTAATATATATGACCGTGGATTTGGGGCCTTGCTTAAACCACTGGACAATTTTCAATACGCTCCACCTACCTTCTTATGGGTCACCAAACTAAATTCATTGTTGTTTGGCATGGGCGAGTTGTCTTTACGTATATATCCATTAGTATGCGGGCTTGCCGCATTAGTGGCTTTCTACCAAATACTTAAAGAGCTGATTCCGGACCGCGCCATATGGTATCCTGTCAGCCTGTTCGTTTTCGGGGCGATATTTATCCGCTATTCATCCGAAGTGAAACAGTACATGCCCGATGTATTCATTAGCCTGTCGCTGATATGGCTGGCACTGAAGACCGATATGGACAAAACGGGACCTAAACGGTTCTTGTTCACCTGGATAGTTGCCGGCTCGCTGGCGGTATGGTCTTCAATGCCGAGCGTCTTTTTACTGGCGGGTGTAGGCTGTTACTATACATGGCTCTATGTTATCCAACGCAAACAATACAACAGGTTTGTACCGATCGCTATTTTGAGCCTTGTGTGGGTCGTTCAATTCCTCCTGTACTACTTCCTGTTACTGAAAGAACAGGCCAATTCTGATTACCTGCAAAACTTCCACCACTACGATTTTCTTTTCGCCACACCTACCAAGCGCGAAGAATGGCAACATAACTGGTACACCTTCAGTGCGCTGATGCGCCAGTTTGAAGGCCTGTATCCTTATGCACATGACATCAACACAGGTTTCCTTATAGCCGGTACTATCATGTTGTTCCGCAAAGCAAGAACGTGGTTCTTTTTATTGGTCGTGCCTGTGCTGGCCCTTTGCGCTGCGGCCGCTATAGACCAATACTCACTGATGCCCCGCGTGTCGCTATTCATCATACCAGTACTCATCATCATCATCGGTTATGGTTTTGCGCAATTTGCCTACCTGCGTTCATTGCCTTTGCGGATACTACTGGTGGTGCTTGCCCTGTATGCCGCAGCTTGCAATATTGCCTTCATGAGAGAAAAGCCCTTTAAATATGAAGAGCTTACCGAGGCCATGCAATTTGCAAAAGATAATGAGTTGAAGTCGAGCGCGATATCATTGTATCACAGTTCCGTACCCGCTTTTATCTATTATACACAAATGCATCCCGGCAAAGACCAATGGGCTGATATTAAAGATGCTGACCAACTGTACTGGTATACACAATATGACTCACTGGCGTGGTTCATGAGGCATGTGTGGAAGACAAGACAACCATTAGCTATACTTTATACCAATTGTACAGAGGCTGAATTTAAAAAGCGGAATGATGGTATGCTGAAACATATGGACCTGTACGACAAACTGGACAAACCATATGTGAAGGCTTACATCTACATAAAACCTAAAGAAGAAGACACCTGTACACAACACGGGGTACCGCCCGTTACTAATTAACAAGAACTTTAATTGTTAAGTTTTGTTAAGTACAGCTGAGCTTTCTTCAAGAGTAGCTTTTTTATCAAACAGCTGATATTGAGCAGTTTACAATTGGGCGTAGTGAGCAAAGAAAACAACGGGCATTTCTTTGCTATATATAACTACACTTAACTTTTCATGGCAATATTTCAAAGAGCGTGCGCATAAAATGAAACATTTTATACTATACAAATATACATAAATAAAATGATAAATAGATATTAATTACTCATCCTCAGCGGTAAGCGCTTCCCAGATCATGTCTTTCAATTGAGTAATGCCCTGGTTGGCTACCGATGATATGAATATATGCGGAACATCTTTAGGAAGTGTTTCCTCGATGGCTTCTTTCAGTTCATCATCCAGCATATCACTTTTGCTTATAGCAATTATGCGGCGCTTATTGAGCAGTTCAGGGTTGAACTGTTCCAGCTCATTCAGCAATATTTTATACTCTTTGGCGTGGTCATCACTATCTGCAGGTATGAGGAACAACAATGCTGCATTCCTTTCAATATGTCTGAGGAAACGATGTCCCAGTCCCTTACCTTCCGCAGCCCCTTCAATGATACCCGGAAGGTCGGCCATGCAAAACGAACGCTCATCGCGGTAAGGCACCATGCCCAGTTGAGGTGTAAGTGTGGTAAATGCGTAGTTGGCTATCTTGGGTTTAGCGGCACTGATTGTAGAAAGCAGTGTTGATTTACCGGCATTCGGGAAACCGACAAGACCCACGTCTGCCAGAATTTTCAACTCAAGCAGCTTCCAGCCTTCCACACCCATTTCGCCGGGCTGTGCATATTCAGGCGCCTGGTTGGTAGCTGTAGCAAAATTGCTATTGCCTAATCCACCACGTCCACCTGCCAGCCATATCACTTCCTGGCCGTCTTCCAGTATCTCTACTTCTGTTTCACCGGTTTCTTCATCAATACCGATAGTTCCCAATGGCACTTCAATGATCACATCCTCGCCCTCTGCACCGGTGCATTTATTCTTACTTCCATTTACGCCGTCTTTGGCCAGGATATTCTTACGATAACGTAAATGGAGTAATGTCCATAGCTGTGCATTACCCCTGAGGATTACATGTCCGCCACGTCCACCGTCGCCACCATCAGGCCCCGCCTGGGGGTTGAATTTGGTGCGTGCGAAGTGCGAGCTACCTGCCCCGCCTTTTCCTGAACGGCAAAAGACGCGGATATAATCAACGAAGTTTCCTTTTTCCACTATGCGGGTTGCAAAAATTTATCGATGTTCTGTGCAATGAGTTTGAAAGTGCTTTCAATATCACCATCACCTTTCAGTTTCACCAGTTTACCAAAAGCATCATAATGGCTGGCAACTATTGCTGTTTTAGCATGATACTCTTTGATACGCTTGGTGATCACCTCTTCATTATCGTCGCTACGGCCGGAGGTAAGTCCACGGTTCACTAAACGTTTCACCAATTCCTCTTCCGGCACATCAAGAGATATTACCAGGTCGATGGGCGTTTCTTTAAACTCCAGCAGTTTATCCAATGCTTCTGCCTGCTCTTTGGTACGCGGAAAGCCATCGAAGATAAAACCACGTGCATCAGGAGTTTCATCCAGTTTACCACTTATCATACCTATTACTACTTCGTCAGGCACCAGCAATCCCTGGTCCATATACTTCTGTGCTTCCAGCCCTAAAGCACTTTGTTTGCTTTTTTCCTCTCGTAGCAGGTCGCCGGTGGAAATATGCACCAGTTGATAAGTTTCTACTATTTTCTGTGATTGGGTACCCTTGCCACTCCCGGGAGGGCCAAATAAAATCAGATTAAACATATATCCTATAAATAATATTAAACAGTGCAAAAATAGCAATACTACCTGACATGCAGGCATAAGTAAGCGTTAATAAACGATCGAATGGGAAAGTAAGCTTGATTTAGCAAGGCAGTAACAGGTTAAAACATGCCACTACAGTAACTAAAACGTTATAAGGTACAGATAAAAAAATATAACTGCAAATACCGGCTTACCGACCCGGCATCAGCATTTTTTTTATCCCATTGTCCATAACCTTATACTCGCCGGGTGCGATACCATCTATGGTCAGGTTATCAATACTATACCGTATGAGCCTTAAAGTAGGGAAGCCGACTGCTGCGGTCATCTTTCTTACCTGCCTGTTCTTTCCCTCAGTCAGTGTTATTGCTATCCAGGAAGTAGGTATTTGTGCCCGGTAACGAACCGGTGGATTCCTGTCAGGCACATCAGGGGGTGCCTCTAACTTTTCAACGATAGCCGGGCGGGTATGATGTTGATTGCCATTTAATATTAACACCTGCTCTTAATTTTCTATCGCTTCTTCGTCAATATCTCCACCATCTACCTGTACCCAATAAAGTTCTTTTATACTGCAAACTGTGGTTTAGAATCAGTTTGAGATTCAGGTCTTTATCATTAGTAGTAACAGTAAACCTTCACTGCTCATAATCTAACCTGCCTACCGGGTAAATATCTTTCGCAATTCCTGTAAGGTAACTTGCCAGTGTTTCTTTTTCTCCCTCAGCAGAAAACTGTGTGAGCACACGAAACGGTTTGTAAAAAACAATGTATTCAAAAGCCATAACCCGGGACAAAAAATTGTATTGACAACTTCTTAAAAAGAAAGAGTCCGGCTGGTTTTTTCAACCGCCGGACTATTAGGATGGGTTAGTAAGCACAATCCTGACACAATATTAAAAAGAAATTCTGCTACTAAAAAAAAATATCAAAAGTTTTTTTTGAAATCTTTCAACACAATGTTGATAAGTTGTTAGCAGCGAAAGAAAAAGTACTACTTGTTTTTTGTATTTAACTTCAAGCAACTACCAGTCCTTTTCTACTTTTATCGGTACCGCTTTTCCCTGTTTCATTTTATCCTGCAGTTTCTTTTCTTCCTGTTGCAATGCATTCAACAGTTGTTCTGCCTGTTGCTCAGAAAGCTTACTGGGCTGGGGTTTCGGGCGTTTTTCTTTTTCTTCTTTGTCACCTTTTTTATCTTGCTGATCTTGCTGCTGCTGATCTTGTTTGTCTTTATCCCCGTCTTTTTTATCCTTGTTTTCCTGGTCTTGCTTATCCTTATTTTCGTCTTTGTTCTCGTCCTTATTTTTGTCTTGCTTATCCTGTTTATCGTCTTTTTTATCCTCGTTCTTATTTTTGTCTTTTCCGCCACCACCTTGCTGATTTTTTAACATCTGCAACGCATAAGACAAATTATACTTCGCTTGTTCATCCTGCGGATCTTTTCTTAATGCTTCTTTGTATGCTTCTACGGCCTCTTTGTATTTCTTTTCCTCGAGGTAAGTATTACCTATGTTGTAGTTGGCAGCTGCCTGCTCGTCTTTTTCTTTTGCAGTTTTTGCAGTGCCTTCATATATCTTGCGCGATGCTTCAAACTCTTTTTGTTTGTATTGAGCATTACCCAGGTTAAACAATCCCGGTATGTAATTAGGTTGTTTCTGTATAGCCTTCTGATACTCAGCAGTCGCTTCTTTATATTTCTGTTCTTTATACAGTTTATTACCCTCGCGTACTTCCTTTTTGGGCTGCGCGTATGCCAGCGATGCTATTAAACATAAAACGATCGTTCCTATCCAATTCATCTTTCTCATGCCGTTCCTGTTTTAGGGTTCGACCTGCGGCCTGCCAGCAACCATTCGGCTACCAGCAAAACAAAACCGATAAGCAGGAAATACTGGAAATAACTTTTAAAGTCTGTAAACACTACCGCACCCAGGCTTTTCTGCTCCATGCCATTTATCTCGTCTACCAGCTTTTCTGCTGCATCATCGGTATTTCTTAATAAAATGTATTTACCCCGGCCTGCAGAAGCAATATCGCTCAACGCTTTTTCATTCAACCGGCTGATAACAGGATCGCCGTTGTCATTCAGCTTTACAGATTGTGTTTCGGGGTCGAATATGGTAGTGCCTTGCGGAGAACCTATACCCACGGTGTGAATGATAACACCTGCCTCAGCTGCTTCTTTCACCTTTTCGATCGCCTGTTCGTCATGATCCTCACCATCTGAAATAATAACCAGCGATTTGTATTTTTTCTCTTTTTGCGAAAACGAGTTCATAGCCAGATCTACCGCCTGCGATATGACCGTACCTTGCGTAGGCACCACATCCGGCGACACATTACCCAACATCATTTTCAGCGCGCTATAATCAATTGTAAGCGGTACCTGTAAGTACGCCCTACCCGCAAACACAATAAGGCCTACCCTGTCGGCACCCATTTTGTCCAGCATGCTTTGTACCAGTTGTTTGGCACGTGTCAGCCTGTCGGGTTGTATATCCGTCGCCAGCATACTCTTACTTACGTCAAGAGCAACGATAACGTCCACACCTTTGCGTTGTACTTTCTCAGTTTTAGCGCCCATTTGCAGGTTAGCCCAGCCGATGACAATAATGCCGAATGCAAATGCCAGCAGTACGAACCGAAGTGTATTCCTGCCGGGAATAAAACCCAGCACCTGGTTATTGATCAGTCGTTCATCACCCAGCGACTTCTGCTTTTTCCTGCGCCAGACCACCATCATGACAAACAGTAGTATCAGCACCGGGATAAGACCCAATGCAATAAGATGTGATATGTGTTGAAAACGCATCATAAGCCAATAGCGACGAATGCAAATTTAAACTTACAGGAAATTTCTGCTAATTATAATTGATGATTTTTAATTTCTTTAACAATGTAACATAACTATGCGGTATATCACTAACCATATTTTTTAGCCTATCTTTATAAGCATATTTACACAACATGTTCAGGCATAAAGGGAAGCACCGAAGTTTCAAACAGAATCTCAAACTTGCCGGATTACTTTCTTTTGTTGCAGGCATAGTAAACGTTTCTGGGTTTCTTGCCATAAAAATACTGACCACACACGTAACGGGACATTTCGCCTTTTTTGCCGATGAACTGGTACAAAACAGGTTTCATACCGCAATGATATACTTCCTGTATATTTTCTCATTTTTTGCAGGTGCCTTCTTTTCGGGTCTTTCGGTAGAATATATAGCCAAAAGAAGGGAACGCTATATGTACTTTATCCCTTTGATATTGGAGATGATCATTCTTTCTGTAACAGCTGCCTTCAACAATACTACCCTTGACAGCTATGCTCCTGTTATTGCATCAGCCATATTATTCGCCATGGGCATGCAAAACGCATTGGTGACAAGCATATCCAACGCCGTAGTAAGAACAACACACCTGACAGGACTGGTTACTGACCTGGGTATTGAGATAGCTCAACTGTTCTTTTACACACAGCCCGAGCAACTGAAAAGGTTAAAAACGTCTATTCAGCTCCGCCTGGCAATCATTGGTTTCTTTTTAGCCGGCTGCATTGCCGGAGGTATAGGATATAATGCATGGGGCATACATATCATGTTCCTGGCTGTATTAAGTCTTGCGGGAGGATTGATATTTGAAAGCATCCGCCCACAGATCGCATACATAAAAAGAAAATATACGAAATAGCATTTATGCAGTTGCGAGAATATAGAAGATAACCTACCTGAACAAATGGCAAATAAGTTAGCTTTGCATTCATGCAAAATTACCTGGAGGGGCTGAACGCAGAACAGCGTGAAGCAGTAGAACATATAGAAGGTCCGTTGATGATAGTGGCAGGTGCGGGCAGCGGAAAAACAAAAGTATTGACCACACGCATAGCACACCTGATGCAACATGGTGTGGATGCCTTCAACATACTGGCGCTGACCTTTACCAACAAAGCGGCAGCCGAAATGAAAGAACGTATTGAGAAAATACTGGGCAACAGCGAAGCACGCAATTTATATATAGGTACATTCCACTCCGTTTTTGCAAGAATACTGAGGGCAGAAGCCAATAAACTGGGCTACCCTAACAACTTTACCATATACGATACCGACGACGCGAAGAACGTGATAAAAGGTATTGTAAAAGCGATGGACCTGGATGATAAACATTACAAACCTTCATTCATTTACAACAGGATATCTGCCGCTAAGAACAGCCTTATAGACCCTGCAGGCTACATACAGGACAGCTATATACAAAAGGAAGACGCACAAAGCAAACGCCCGCTGATAGGCGAGATATATAAAAGATACGCAGCGCAGTGCTTTAAGAACGGTGCTATGGATTTTGATGACCTGTTGTTCCAGATGTACCTGCTGCTGACACACTTTCCTGAAGTACTGGCCAAATACCAACATAAGTTCAAATACGTGCTCATAGATGAGTACCAGGATACCAACGTGGCACAGTATAAAATCATCAAGATGCTGGGTGCCGTGCACGAGAACATATGCGTGGTAGGCGATGACGCACAGAGCATCTACTCCTTCCGCGGTGCTACGGTGCAGAATATCCTTGAGTTTCACCGCGACTATAGCGATGTGAAGATCGTGAAGCTGGAACAGAACTACCGCAGTACACAGTCTATACTCAATGCTGCCAATAACATTATATCTAACAACCGCAACCAGATACCCAAACAACTTTGGACGGAAAATATTGAAGGTGAAAAGATAATCCTGGCACGCGCACTTACCGATAATGACGAAGGCCGTTTTGTAGCCGATGCCATTACCGAGATGAAACTGCGCAACCACTACACCAACAATTCATTCGCTATATTATACCGTACCAACGCGCAGAGCCGTGCATTTGAAGAAAGCCTGCGCAGGATGAACATACCCTGCAAACTGTATGGTGGTATATCATTCTACCAACGCAAAGAGGTAAAAGACTACCTGTCTTACCTGCGAACGATAGTGAATACACAGGATGAGGAAAATATCAAACGCATTATTAACTACCCTGCAAGAAGCATAGGCAAAACCAGTATAGAACGCTTGTTACTGCTGGCAGACCAGCACAATATCACCTTTTGGGAGGCATTGCATCACCCGGCACATGCGGGACTGAAGGGTGCTGCCGCAACTGCTGTTGAGAACTTCGTGGTGATGATAGAAAGTTTCCAGACCTTGCTGGCTAAAAGCAATGCGTATGAGCTGGCTTTTGAAGTAGGTAAGCACACAGGGCTGGTAAAAGAATTATACAATGACAAATCAGTAGAAGGACTGGCACGCTACGAGAACGTACAGGAGTTGCTGAACTCAATAAAAGAATTTACCGAAACACCGGATGAAGAAGGTGAACTGAGAGATAAATCGCTGGGTAGCTACCTGCAGCAGATAACCCTGCTTACAGATGCTGATAAAGACTCAGACGAAGAACAGGATGCGGTAAAACTGATGACCGTACACGCTGCCAAAGGGCTTGAGTTCCCATGCGTATTTGTAGTAGGCATGGAAGAGAACCTCTTCCCCAGTGCCATGAGCATGTATGACCGTGAAGACCTTGAAGAAGAACGCCGTTTGTTTTATGTAGCCACTACACGTGCCAAAGAACGCCTCTGGATCACTTATGCTACCAGCCGTTATCGTTTCGGACAACTGGTGCAGAACGAGCCCAGCAGGTTCATAGACGAACTTCCTGAAATGTACCTGGACCGTTCCTTTACAGGGCCCAGCGCAAGAGGTGTAGGCTCTGTCGGCTCGTTTGGTAATACAGTAGGCCGTTCGTTCGAGCGGACACCTTCATTGAAAAAGCTGGCCGATAAGATACAACAGCAGCCTAAACCCAGCTCGCATACCCCAACCGCCAACTTTGCGGCCGACAACCCCATGGAAATGGAAGTGGGCATGAGTGTTGAACATATGAAATTTGGCTTTGGCACTATCAAGAGTCTTGAAGGTGGTGCTAACAACAGGATAGCCACAATAGAGTTCAAGGAAGGGCAGGGTGTAAAGAAGATAATGTTAAACTTTGCTAAAATCAGGATAGTTCGCTGACATTTCTTGCAGGAGGTTTATGGAATTTTGGGTTGTTTAGCAATCTCAACAATAAAAACTCCTGATCATGCTATTAAAGAAGAATGTCATCGCCCTTTTTGTATTGCTGTTGAGCAGTCACATTCTTTGGGCGCAAACCAAGCAGAAAGCAGATATTGAATCCGCTACTGTATTCCTGACCGGTGCTGAGCTGACCAGCAAGGCACGTGTATCACTCAATGCCGGTGAAACGGAAATATTATTTACGAACGTTGCCGGAAATGTCAATCAGCAAAGCCTGACAATTGGTGCGGGCAACGGTGTAGTAGTACAATCCGCCACTTTTCAGAATAACTATTTAAGAGATGACAACCTGTCGCCGCATGCGCAGGAAATAAAAGACAGCATAGCGTACCTGGAGCAGCAACGCAGCCATACCAATAACGATATGGCCGGTGTGAATGAGCAGATAGCCATTATTAACCAGAACAGGCAGGTGTCCGGCGCCAATACAGGACTGTCAACTGCGGAACTGGTAAAGATGCTGGATCTTGTAAAGGCAAGAATGTCGAAATTGCTGGACGAGAAAGAAGGTTATGCAGCTGACATCAAAAAGACGGATGAACGCCTTACCAAACTACGCCAGCAATTGCAACAGGAACAACAAAAAGGCTTTCAACCCGGCGGGCAATTGCTGGTAAAGTTCTATAGTACTAAAGCCACAACTACCGATGTGAATATATCTTATGTAGTACCTAATGCAGGCTGGAGCCCCAGCTACGACCTGCGGGTAGACGAACTGGGTGGCCCTGTAAAGCTGTATTACAAAGCCCATGTGTACCAGAACAGCGGAGTGGCATGGAACAAAATAAAACTCAGCCTGTCGACAGGTAACCCCAATGAAGGTGCGGAAGCTCCCGTACTTAACCCATGGTACCTGGCGTTTTATATGCCAAGGCCTATGGCTTATAAAAATAGTATAAAAGAAAGTGGTACAGCCGCAAAATATGGAGACGCTAATGGTGGCGTTAGTATTGGAGGCGGGCGTAGTGATGGGACATTATATATAGTGGATGGAGTACAGGTATATGGAGAAAGAGGTATTAATGTAGCACAGGGGACAATGAACCAATATACACAGGTAGACAACAGCGGCATCAATACTACCTTTGATATTGACCTGGCATATACTATCCCTTCAGACGGGCAACAGGTTAATGTGGCTGTAAAAACTGAAGAGATGCCGGCTACTTATCGCCACTTTACCGTACCTAAACTGGACCGTGACGCCTTCCTGCAGGCGCAGATAACCAACTGGGAAGATCTGAACCTGCTGCCGGCTCCCACTAATATTTTTTACGAAGGCACTTATGTAGGACAGGGCTTCTTAGATGTACGTAATGTAGAAGACACCATGAACCTGTCGCTGGGCAGGGACAAAAGGATAGTAGTTCGCCGCGAGTGTGACAAAGAGATGCGCACGGTAAAAACCATAGGCAGCAACGTAAAGAAAACCTACCTGTATAAAATAAGTGTACGCAACACCCGCAACAAACCGGTAGAAGTAACAGTGATGGACCAGTTGCCTATAAGCAACGATAAGGACATAGAAATAACAGACAGGAATTATAAAGATGCCGAGTACAACGAGACAACAGGAGCAGTAACGTGGAAACTACAACTGAAACCTAACGAGACCAGGGAACTGACTGTTGGCTATACTGTCAAATATCCCAAGGGACGGCAAGTGAATTTATAAGGGCTGACAACGCAATAAAAAACCCACTCTTATTGAGTGGGTTTTTTATCAAGCTTTTCAAACCTGAAATCTTTTATCAAAAATTTACTGTTGATCATTGATATCTTCACGTACAATTGATAATTGCCCGTAGAAGTAGTAAGGTCGCCAATAGCCCACTGTGCATTATTCTCCCTGTTGCCGCTTTGTGCAACATTAAAATCCTTCACTACATTTTTCGTAAAAAAGTCCTTGAGTATGATCTCGGCCTGCGAAGCACTGTAAGTGGCCTGGTTATTATTAATATTGATACCAACAGATTTG